>JAQWGO010000041.1 GCA_029238175.1 Henriciella sp.
CTTGGCGGTAGCCTTGATTGTAGCCACGTCTTTCGCTGTTGCGGCGGATTTGGCGGTTTTCCTGACGGTCAGTGCGTCTACGATCAGCGCGGCGTTCGGCGCGTCTGTCCTGACGGTTTTCGTAGCGACGGTCCTGACGCCGCTCTGCTTGGCGGTCATTGCGGCGATCTGCACGAGGTGTGCGATCCGTACGAGGCGTTCTGTCGGCGCGAGGTGCGCGATCTGTGCGCGGGGCACGCTCAGCACGCGGTGTGCGATCAGCGCGGGCCTCTCCGCGAGCGTTTTGTCGATTCGCGCGGTTTTGAGCGCGCTCTACTGTGCGCTGATTAAAGTTGCCGTGATTTCCACGTCGCTCAGCCCGGCGCTCTGCGCGTTGGTCCATTGATCGTTCGCTCTGGGCGCGTCGATTATCTCGATCACCGCGATCAGCAAAGGCCGCTGGGGCGAGTGTGGCTGACGACAGCGCGATAGCGGCAACGCTTGCGGTCAACTTTCTGAGGATGGTCATTAGACACCTCCTTCGATTTGGGGCAACTGAGGGAAAGTGCTGCCCTGGATTTCGGCTGTTCGTGACAAGCCTTGTCACCCAAAGTAGGGACAGTGCCTGAATTGCACCTGAATGGACCCTTCATGTCGTTGCCTGATCAAGTATTCGTGAACGAGAGGATCAGTATCCCAGCATGGGAACTGAGTGAGGCTTTCGTGCGCGCTTCAGGTCCGGGCGGTCAGAACGTGAATAAAGTTTCGACTGCGGTGCAATTGCGATGGACTGTACTGGCGAGTTCTATTCCAGCTGATGTGAAAGCCCGCTTTCTGAAGCGTTATAAAGCGCGGATCACGGCTGAAGGCGAGATTATCATTGAGTGTAAAGAGCACCGCAGCCAGCTGTTAAACCGTGAAGGTGCGCGCAAACGGCTGGCGGACATGGTCAAGGCAATAGCCGAGCCACCCAAGCGGCGCGTGCGAACAAAGCCAACTTACGGATCGGTCAAACGCCGACTGAAAGCGAAGAAAGTTCGCGGCGAGGTTAAGAGTCTGCGCGGGAAGGTTACGGACGAAGATTAGTTCGAAGACGAAACAACTCCCTCATTGCGAGAGTAATTTCGCCTGTCAGGTGTGGACTATTCTGCACTGTCGGATTTCATCAGGCCAGAGACGCTCGGCCAGCGCATTTTACTATATCCAGCGAGGATCAAGAGCCCGGCAAGGATGCCGAGATTCTTGACGAAGTTTTGCGTTTCACGCGCGGCTTCATCACCGTCCAGCGCCCAGAAATTGTGGAGCAGTACGTTCACGAGCAGGATGTAGAGCACAAAGCCCAGCGCTACGATGCGGACATAGCGGTTCGTGAACAGTAAGAACGCGCCGATAATGCTAGATACGCCTGCAAAGGCGAGTAGCGGGGCGGTCAGCGGCACGCCATGGCTTTGCATTTCAGCGATGTGATAATCCCACGCGGTAAACTTCGCGATGCCGGGCAGTAGGAAGTAGAGGCCGAGCAGGCAGCGGCCAATCGTGACCATGATGGGGGAGGAGGCGTTTGGCATGATTGGGCTTTCAGATTTTTAGTCGCGTTAGCGGGTGATACGTCCGGCACGGTACTCTGCTATACAGTCGGCTGCATCCTTTTTGATGTGGCTATCCGTCTGCAAGATTGAACGACCTTCGCCCGTGAATCGGATGTCGTCGCACGTGTCATCGTCGGCGTAGCTGCCGGAATTGTCGCCAAAGTCGAGGACGAGACTGACATCGCCCGATGATACAGCTTTACGGCAATCGGTGGCATCGCGTTCAACATGCTTTCGTTTGTAGCTGCTATCGTCACCATTGCTGTGGAATCTACCATCATCACAGGTGCCGTCATTGGCGTAATCACCACTGTCATCACCGTAGCTAATCGAAGGTGATGATGTTTGAGTTTCGCCGGTCGCCTTTTCTTGGACCTTTGGTGCGACGCTGATGAGTGTTTTCAGGTTTGGGATTAGGTTCTTGAACCTCATGCCTTCGTCAAGAATGAGATAGCGAGACAAGGCGAGCGTGTTTTCGCCATTCTGCCAAACGCTGACCGCGGCGTACGTCGTGTCAGCGTCATTCACTTTATTTAGGTCAAGGCCATCGGGCACTGAATACGAAATGATCATGTTCAGGCCAGAGCAGGTATTGCTGTCATTGCATGCGGTGCCGTTCAGAATATACACTAACCCATCATCGGTCACCGCGCTGAGAAGCATTTCGGATTGATTAGAGGTTTTAATTGTGTGCCCTTGGCTGGCGACGAGATCGGTTAAGTCAGTATATGTCACGCTGGTGATAATGCGATTTGGGTCTTTGCCGCTCGTTTGGGCATACGCTCCGCCGATAAGGCAAGATGCGGCGATTGCGGTGATGACTTGTTTTAGCATTTGAATTCCCCCTCAGATTTTTAAGCGGTAAGCTAGCGCGATTGCCCGAGCGTCGCAAATCGGGGCGCTTTAATGGGCGAGGGAGCCGGTGATGCTGGCGCGTTGGGAGAGCTCCATCCAATTGCCGAGACCGTCACGCACGAAAGAGATGCGGGCAGTTTCGCCTAGGGTCTTGGGCGGCTGTCCTTCTGTGCCGCCCGCCGCGAGGATAGCGGCGTGGACGGGATCAACTTTTTGGACTTGTAGCGTGGTGTAGCGATAGCCTTTACGAGCCATTGTCTCGCTGTTGGTTTGGACGGCGAGCATGGGATCGATGCGGGCGATAATTTGGCTGCGGCCGACTTGGACGGCGGTGTGGTCGCCGCCGTCCAGGGGAAGGCCGAGCGCCGTGTGGTAGAAGGCGAGGAACTCTTCTTCACTATTTGCGGCAACTTCGATGGCCCAATGATGGATGCCCTGTGTGCCGGGCGGGACGAGGGTGACTTGATTGCCGTCCGGGTCAATCTTGGTTGTGATCTCTGTAATATCATCCCGCGCGATGATCAGACGTAAAAGGCCGCCGCCCGCCGCCTTGGGCAGGGGAGGGCGGCTATGGTTGAGTTTAAAGACGCCGCCTTGATGATCGTGGCGATGCTGGCGCACCCCGCCGCCAAGCGGCAACATATGGTCGAACGTGAGGCCGACCTCTTGCTGCCAGAAGGCAAGCATCGGCTCTAGATCATTGGTGAAGAGACCAATGTCGAGAGCGTCTTTGGCGAGGTAGGGTGGCTGCATATTGCTAGAGCGGCAAACTTGGGTTGATCAGGTATTTGTCGCCAGTTGCTTTGGCGTAATAGGCCTTGGCGGTGGCGGCATCGAGGGCCTGTGAGAGGCTGATCTCTTGGGTGTAATGGCTGGCGAAAGTTGTCTTGATCTCGCGGCCAACGCGGGCGCGCATTTCGGCGGTTTTCTCTGGACCGACGCGCTGTAGGAATGGTGGCAAGAGCCAGCCGCCAACGCCCCACGCCATGCCATAGGCGCGGTTCAGTGTGGTTGGTCGCACGTCGAGGCCGCCATAGATATAGACCTGTTTATGGGCGATTGAGCCGTAAATGCTGTACTCATCTGCGCTGCGGCTGGCGGCGCTTTCCATGCATCCGAGAATGTCGCTGGCCAGTGTGCCGCCACCTGTTGCGTCAAACGCGATGGTTGCACCGGTTTCGGCGAGTGCGTCAGTGAGGTCGGCTTTGAAACTGTCGGCGCTAGAGTTCACGACGTATTTTGCGCCCATGCCTTTTAGCAGGTCGACCTGTTCTTGCTTGCGGACAATGTTGACCAGATCAATGCCGTCGGCGATGCAAATCTTGAGCAACATCTGGCCAAGGTTAGAGGCGGCGGCGGTGTGGACGAGGGCTTTGTGGCCTTCCATCCGCATGGTTTCAGTCATGCCAAGCGCGGTCATTGGGTTCACGAAGCTAGACGCACCATCGCGGGGGGTGGCGTCGGCCGGTAGCGGCAGGCACATCGCGGCGGGCATGACACGGAATTGTTGGTACATCGCGCCGCCAAACAGGGCGACAGTCTTGCCCATTAGCGCTTGCGCAGCAGGCGATGAGCCAGCACCAATAACGACGCCAGCGCCTTCATTACCAACGGCTAGCGCTTTATTCATGCGGGCAGCAAGGCGGCCCATAAAGGCTTTCGGTACCGGGGCAGACAGGACGGTATCTTTGCCAGTACCGCTAGTTGTACAGGCGCTCATATCGGCCGGGCCGAACAGGACGCCTTGGTCAGACGGATTGATCGGTGCAGCCTCAATACGGATGAGGACTTCATGCTCACCGGGGGCCGGGACTTCGACTTCAGCGAGGAAGAGGTCGAGTGTTGCATCTTCGTTGACGCGGGACTTCATCTGTAGAGCGGTGGTCATGGCGGTGTCCTTAAGTTTTTGCTTGGCTTTTGGGTAAGGGGCGGCGGTCATTAGAGCAAGGATAACCCAGCGCGAGGGCTAGACCGTTTGCGGGGCGCAGCGCATGTTTGCGGTGTGAAGAGGGAGCGGCGCATGAGTGGGTTTGTTCTGGCGCTATTGCCGGTGATTGCGATTGTGATCCTTGGGCGGTTCTTGGCGTGGCGGGGAACCGTGACGCCGGAAGGCTGGCGCGGGATTGAGCGATTGTCCTATGTCTTGCTGTTTCCGGCTTTGATTATTCGGGCGCTGGCCAATGCGCCGTTTGAAAGCGCGCCTTGGAAGCTGGCCGTGGTGTTGATCGCGGCGCAGGTGATTTTGGGGGCGTTTGGCCTGCTCGCGCGGCTGACGCCCGATGTTTCGCGGCCTCAAGTTGGGTCGATTATTCAGTCAAATGTGCGGTGGAATACGTTTGTGGCGTTGTCGCTTGGCAGCCTGTTGCACGGCGATGCGGGATTGGCGCTGGTGACGATTGCGGCGGCGGCGATGATCCCCACGGCGAACGTGTTGTCGGTTTATGCTCTGATCGGGCATGCCGAGGTGGAGCCTGGGACGAAACCGAAACCACTTTTGGCGCTGGTGACCAATCCGTTGATTGTGGCGTGTGCGATTGGCGGCGCGCTGGCGGTGGGGAATGTGACCTTGCCCAAGCCTGTGGATGATACGATGCGCCTATTGGGGCAGGCGACGATTGCGCTGGGTCTTTTGACGGCGGGTGCGGGGGTTGATTTTGGTGCCCTGAAGCGAGCTGGTATCGTGACGGTGGGGTGGTCGCTTGTGCGATTATTGGGACTGCCTGCATTGGCGCTGGTTGGCGGATTGTTGATTGGGCTAGAAGGCATGGTGCTGCAGATTGCGGTCATCTGCGCCGCAACGCCGACGGCGACGAACAGCTATATTCTGGCACGGCAACTTGGCGGGGATGCGCCACTTTCAGCGAATTTGATCGCGGTGGAAACCGTACTTGCAATGGTGACGATGCCGCTGGTGTTCTATGCTGCACTGGCTTTGGGGTAGGAGAGTATGATGAGTGATGTTTTGGACTTTAGCGGCAAGCGGGTTTTGGTCGTTGGCGGGTCGAGCGGGATTGGCAACGGCGTCGCACAAAGCTTTCGGGCGCGCGGCGCGGCGGTTGAGGTTTGGGGCACGCGCGAGAAGGCCAGCGACTATGCTGGGGTTGAGGGAAGTGACCTTAAAGGTCTGGTCTATCACTCTGTTGATGTTACAGATTTTGACCCGTTGGAGGCGATGGATCCGGGCGGGCCGCTGGACGTTCTTGTCCTGTGTCAGGGGATTGTTCGGTATAATCGTGAGGAGTTTCAGCGCGAAGGTTGGGACACGGTTATGGATGTGAACATCAATTCGGTGATGGCGTGCGCGCGTTTGTTCCATCCTGCTTTGGCAGCGGCAAAGGGAAGCTTGATTATCGTGAGCTCTGTCGCTGGATTTGGTGCGACGATCGGAAACCCGGCCTATTCAGCCTCTAAGTTTGGGGCGGTGGGCCTGACGCAAACATTGGGCGCGGCGTGGGCGAAGGATGGTATTCGGGTGAATGGGTTGGCACCGGGTCTGGTGGAAACAAAGCTGACGCATATTACGACAAAGAACGAGAAGCGGCTTGAGGGCAGCTTGCGCGCCATCCCGCAGCGCCGATTGGGAACACCAGAAGATATGGCGGGCGTTTGCCTGTTCCTGGCGTCACCGTTGGCGGCCTATGTGACCGGCCAGACGGTGATCGCGGATGGTGGGTTGAGTTTGTAGGTTCAAGTCGGAACGTCTATTGGTTGCTCTACGTGTAGTTCAATTCGCCGAAGAACCCGATCACTTTGAGGATCTTTCCTGCATCGTTGACTTCAACAGTATCGAAGCCTCTGACTAGCAATTTGTCCTGTACGTGAATAGCCCAGTGATAGCGGCAGAAATTATTCTGGACGTCGATTTCGCTGGCACGAGAATAGCGGGCATTTGGAATTTCAGCCTGAACCACGCTGACCATGTCGAGAAAAGCTGATCGTCCGATAATGTTATTCTTCGGATCTACAAAATGAACATTATGCTCCAAAGCAGACTCGACCAAAGTCGCTTGTTCTGCCGTGTCAGTTGTATTCCACACTGATAGCATTTGATCCAATTTTTCTTGATAGGCCGACATGGGGGGCTCCTTTTGATTGAGTTTAAAAACCGACTGACGGTTTGTTTTACAAAAAGAATGCGGTGCTGTAAAGCGTTGTTATGGCCAAACAACAAGAACGCTCTGAATCCACAAAGTCTCAGCTCCTAAAAGCGTTTCGAACGTCGTTTCTGAAGCGCGGCTTTGAAGAAACGACGACACAATATGTTTTGGAAAAAACGGGCCTCAGCAAAGGCGCGATGTATCATCATTTCCGCAGTAAGATCGAAATTGTGGAAGCGCTCTACGCGGATGAAACACGGCGAGCGATTACACGAGCGCTACAAAGCGTTGATAAAAATGCTTCGCCGCTGGTGCAACTCAAGGGCGCATATCTTGCTTGGATGCAGGAGGTACGCGCGCTAAATGTATCCAAAGTGCTGTTTGAGATTGGGCCATCCGCGCTCGGCCCACAGAAAGCCAAGGATATTGAAGACTCGATTAGTCTTAAACATATCGAGGCTTTTCTGGAGCAGGCGATTGCCGCAGGCGATCTTGCAGCGCACGATCCAAAGCTCATTGCAGCCTTCTTGAACGCGCTCGTCGCAGAAGCGGCGCTCTATTCACTACGTACCGGAAATGACCCGATCGACGCTTTAAGCCAAGCCATTGACGGGATGCTTAATGGGCTTCGCCCGTAAACGGAGTTTTTTGATCCTAACGAATAAGCCGGCACGCCAATCTGTCACCGATGCAGCCGGATAGGTAAAATCAAATTGTCATCACCGATGATGATTTGAGTTTGTAGTAATTCAGCCACCTAATTGATCAACATCACTGTATAAATCATACACACGTTCCGATGGGCACAGTTTCGCCGCTTCTGCTAGCTTATCTTTGCCTACCAGATCGAAGATTTCATGAGCTAAGTCAGTAACTTCGCTGATGCCCTGTATCCAGTCATCGACGTATCTTTCGACAGCTTCTCCGGATAAGCCTATTTGGATTGACCGATAGTCCAAAGCATTATGCTTCGAATCTCGTTCCGGATCCCATTGAATTCTTACGGGTGTGTTCTCCTTCAGGTTCTTCCATTCTTGTTTGTTCAAATGGCTGGGAGGTTTGCTTCCGCAGCTATGATTTAGGGCCCAAGCGAATCCTTCGTGAGTTATATCAATAGCAAGAATTCTTCGCTGGTTTGGATCTTTGAAGCCGTAGCCTGCTCTATACATCATCCAAAGGAAGCTTGGTTTGATCCACGTCATGCGTGAACGTCCAAATGGTGAGACGAATGTTTGAGACTGCAGCGCTGGATCAGCAATTTCATCGCAATAGGCCTGATAAACGCGGATGGTCTTATCGGTGAATAATGCTCTGATCTGTTTTGTTGGTATCATGATTTCTTTCAATTTTATTGTGCGTTGGATAGCCGATCCCTCGGCTATCCTTTTACGCATACGACCTGTTTCAGGGTGTGAACCACCTCAACAAGATCAGTTTGTGCGGCCATGACTTTGTCGATGTCTTTGTAAGCCATCGGGGTTTCGTCAACGACACCGCGGTCTTTCCGGCATTCGACGCCTTTGGTGGCTTCGATATGGTCGGCTACGGTGTATTTGGCCTTCGCAGCTGTTCGCGACATTTTCCGGCCTGCCCCGTGGGAGCAGGAACAGAAGCTGTCGAGATTGCCTTTCCCGCGAACAATGAAGGACTTTGCCCCCATCGAACCTGGAATGATCCCTAGCTCTCCTGCGCCAGCACGCACGGCCCCTTTACGGGTGACCCATACGTCAGCGCCGAAGTGGTGTTCCTTCTCCACATAATTGTGGTGGCAGTTCACCGCAGACTTCTCAAGCGAGAAAGCTGGCAAGGTTTCGCGGCATGCTTGCAACACACGGTCCATCATCGATTCACGGTTGAGGCGGGCAAAATCCTGCGCCCAATCGACCGCTTCGATATAGTCGTCAAACAATGGCTCGCCTTCAACGAAGAAGGCCAAGTCACGGTCTGGGACATGATAGCCGAGAACACGTTTCTCTAGCGCGGCGCGGGCCTCACTAATGAAATATGTTCCGATCCGGTTGCCTGTTCCACGCGAGCCAGAGTGCAACATCACCCAAACGCGGTCCTCTTCATCGAGGCAAAGCTCGATAAAGTGATTTCCGCCCCCGAGCGTCCCAAGTTGCGCTGAAAATTTTCCCGGTGTCACCTTTGGGTGCTTGTCATGGATAACATCCAAACGCTCTGCCAGACGCGAGTTGCGAAGGCGGGTTGTCACGCTGGCTGGAGTGTCGCGGTGACTACCACGCGGCCCGTTACCAACAGGGACTTTGCGCTCGATTTCGTCACGTACGCGCTTGAGGTTGTCGGGCAATTGCCGTCCAAACAAGCTTGTCCGCATCGCCATCATTCCGCAGCCAATATCGACCCCGACCGCAGCGGGCATGATCGCCCCCTTGGTTGGAATGACCGAGCCGACAGTAGCCCCGCGTCCAAAGTGAACATCGGGCATGACGGCTAGGTGGCTGTGGATAAATGGAAGTCCGGCCACATTCTCTAGCTGATTGCGGGCTTTGGATTCCACAGGAACCCCTTTAACCCACGCTTTGATCGATCCGCCGTGAGACGTTTCGATCACTTCAAAATTGCTCATATTTGTAAGGTCAGAATTGACCTCCTCCTGATTAGTTATTGCACTGGCGTGAGCTTGTCCGGCTTGGCCAACCTTTCTTCGAAAGGCATGCCGCTCCGTTTCACTCCGCTGCCGGATTTCCCTCCACGCGGCCCCATCAGGTATAAAAAAACCCTCCGGGCGAAACGCGCGGAGGGGCGGAAAACCGATTTTCACCGGGTGGGCTGACACTCAGCCCGTCATCCAACATCCTCCATAGGCGTGCGGTCACAGCGTTCTGTAAACGCCGGATACTGTACCTGTAGATTTAAGTTCCACCGTTTCATCGGTTAGTCCTCACGTTGAATGAGCGCGCCTGATGTCAGAATGTCGCAGGTGCGTCAATGGTTGAATTTGAATTTATTTTATAACCGCGCATGCGACACGTCCGCCTGCGCCGCCGATGGGTTGGGTCATGTGGTCGTCGCGGGCTTCGTGGATGATGAGGGCTGCGCCGTCATCGTCAGCTAAGTCTGCGCCTGTGGTGAGGGTGGTGAATGCTTCGTATCCGGCGGAGCCATCAATTGCGGCCCAGATGTTGGGCAGGTCGCCGCCTTCGGGGCCTTTCGGGTTTAGTAGGCCGTGACCATCAGCCACTTTGCCGACATGGCCGCCGGAGTTTTTAAAGACGCCGAGATCGTCGCAATTGCCGACTTGATGGAGGTGAAGTCCGTGCCAGCCGGGCGTTAGACCATTGGGTTCAATCGTCACTTCGAGCAGCACGCCGTTTGGACCATCCAGCACGTTGAGAATGCCGATGGCTTCGCCGTCGGCGCTGATAATATCACCGCCCATACGCATCATGGATGGAAACACGCCTTCGTCTGGGCCTGGCATTTCAGCCGAGGTTGGGAGGTCCTGATCCTGCGCGGGTGCTGAGCCGCACGCAACAAGGGGTAGAAGGGCAGCGATCAAGGCTTTACGGATCATCACAGAAACTCCACTGGCTGTTTGTAATCAGTGTAGGGCGTTCGCAGGAGATGTCAGCTATGAATCCGAAATCAGATCGCGCTGACAAAGTTTTGGTCGCGCTGGGACATTTTGAGAGCCGCTCTGCCGCGCAGGCCGCGATCGCGGCTGGGCTGGTAAAGGTGAGCGGTCGTGTGCTGAAAAAGCCATCTGAGAAGATTACGCCGGACCAGAACATTGAGGCGGAGTTGGCGCATCCTTGGGTGTCGCGGTCCGGGCTAAAGTTAGAGCATGCGCTTGAAGTGTTTGGGGTCGATGTGACTGGCCTTCATTGTTTGGACGTTGGCGCTTCGACGGGCGGGTTTACCGAGGTTTTGCTGTCGCGCGGGGCGGCATCGGTTGTGGCGGTAGATGTAGGACGTGATCAATTGCACGAGCGCTTGAAAGGTGATGGCCGGGTGACGTCTTTGGAGGCGTTGGATGCGCGAGCCCTGACCGCCGTGCACGTTGGGACGCCGCCGCTTCTGATCGTTTGTGATGCGAGCTTTATTTCGCTCAGCAAGCTTTTGTCTGTGCCACTGTCTTTGGCGGCTGAAGACGCGAAGCTGGTGACCCTGTTCAAGCCGCAGTTTGAAGTGGGGCGCGAAAATGTTGGCAAGGGCGGGATTGTAAGCAATCCAAAAGCGACCGCGAAGGCAGAAGCGGCGTTTGTTGAATGGCTTGATCAGCTGGGCTGGCGCGTAGAAGCGTGCGCTGACAGCCCCATCAAAGGCGGTGATGGGAATGCTGAGCGGTTGATTTTTGCGGTGAACGCTTAGTCTTCTGCGGGGACCTTAGGTTCTTCGTCTTCTTCTGTGTCTAAGGAAGCGTCTGAAATGACGAGTTCAATATTGCCATCTTCGCCGCGCTGAACACCGCCTAAGGGTAGCAATTCCCCGGCGGTCATCGCGAGTGCGTCGGACATGAATTGGTCTGGGGTGGGCTGACCTAAATATTCTTTGAACAGGTCTACACTATCGGTGTCTGGATAGCCTCTTAGGTGCCACAGTTTCTCGGTGACGCCGGTAAGTTCGGCCGCGATCATTGAGGCGTCTTCGGGTGCTTCGAGCAGTTCAACATGGGTGCCGGGAATAGGGCCAAAACTATCATATTGATGAGCGAAATATGTGGCTTGGTCACCGTTAGGGATCCACCCTAAAACCAAGGCGCGTTCGCTATTATTGTATTGGTCGAGAAAGCAGAGCGGTTGAGCCAAGTCTGAGGCTTTGGGCATCTCTAGGGCGTAAGCAAAGATAGGGGCGAGGCCGTTTTCGGCTTCGGCTGCGGTTTCGATATTTTGAAGGTCACGGCGCGTGGCGGCGCATGTTTGAAGTGTTTCTGCTGAGGCTTAAGCCGGGATGTGAAACTGTCGATGCCTGCGAAAGGAACAATATCATCACCGATCCACGTTGCGCGGACTTTGAAGACCCAACCATCCAAGTTGCAGGTCCAGATGCCGCTATTGCGTGGCATCCCACCTACGATAATTTTGTATTGGCGCTGTAGGTATTGTAGCGGCGCATCGCCAAAGCTTATTTCAGCTGGCTTTGCTTCTTCAGAACTGACCACATTATAGGCGGCTTCAAGTTGCAGAGAGGCTTGTTCCATCATCGCGCT
>JAQWGO010000005.1 GCA_029238175.1 Henriciella sp.
ACCCCAAATTCAGTAGTTCAAGTATCGCAAGACCGTCGCCGGGCGCACGGCAGGAAGTTCCTAAAACCGGACATAAGAAATCCTGGGTCAACCCCAACCCAGGAGAGGTTTGGGTTATGGCGAGCCTCGCATGGAACTCAGCTCCACTTCAATACGGCTCAGAAGCTTACGGTCGATCCGGTAGAAAAACATTAAGCTCCCCGCCAATAAGAAGAACAGGCTTGGAATGATGTTGAACATCATTTTAATGCCGCTCAGCGCAGCATCCGGTTGGATTTGAGCGGCTCCATCCACGGGGGCCAGAAAGCCAAACAATGCAAGTACGGTTGAAGGTATGGCCACGCCCATCGCAGATCCGAACTTCAATGAGAACATCGAGGCAGAGACAGTCAAACCGGCGCTGTTTTTCCCCGACTTCCATTCACCATACTCGGAGCAATCGGTATACATCGCAAACAGAAGCGTGATCATAACACCAAAGCAGAACATCATAATCGTATGCGTGATCAAAGCCGGCAAGAACGCTTCAGGTGACATGAAATTCACGACCAATGCGGCTGCCGCAACAAAGTTCGCGATGATCATTAAGGTCTTTTTGTCGGCCTGTTTGGAGAGTATTGGCGTCACAAGCGCTCCGAACATTTGCCCGATAAATCCAACGGTTATGATGACCGAAGCCGCATCCATCCACCATAGAATTTTCGCATCGTCCAGGCCCATATTGTATTTCGTGTAAAACGCGACAGACGATAATCGGCCAATCAATCCTATGACGATCAGAACTCCCGAGATCGCGAGCACAATCCAGGAAATGTTCTTAAAAAGAACGCTGATGTCCTCAGATATTTTGGACTTTTGCGAGGTCTTCGGAGTTATTCGTTCTTTCGTTGCAGCGAAGGTGATCAAGAAAAGCACGACCGATAAGACTGCAAAAAGAATGATGGTCAGCCGAAATCCAGTGACTTCATCGCCGCCCCCAAGCCAATCCACCAGAGGTTTCGTGGCTGCGCCGACAAGGATCGATCCCAAAGACGCAAACACAAAGCGATATTGCGTGGCTTTTGTCCGCTCTGTATTATTAGGATGGATTACGGCCAAAAGCGCGGAATATGGGACATTGATCGCGGTGTACGCGAGCATAACAAGCGAGTAGGTCACATAGGCATAGACCAGCTTTCCGGTGGGCCCAAAATCAGGGCCAAGAAAAAGTAAATATCCCAGTAAGGCATAGGGAATGATCGTCCAGAGAATATAAGGGCGGTATTTTCCCCATCGCGTGTTGGTTCGATCTGCGATCAACCCCATTGCTGGATCCGTAAAGGCGTCGGCCCATCGGGTGATTAGAAACATAAACGCAGCGTGGCCCGGATGAATGCCCCACACGTCGGTATAATAATACAAGAGAAAGATGCCAAAGAAGCCATTGTAGAAATTGGAGGCCATGTCGCCCAGTCCATAGGCGACTTTCTCCTTCACGCTCAGCGGCGGATAGCTGGTCATCGTCATTTCCTCCCGGCGGCACCATGCAGATTTTCTGTCGGCCGCATTAAGTCATGCCCTAAATACAATCGATTGTATAGAGGGGACATCAAAGGCCGCTTATTGGTGCTGAGAGGCCAATAGTAGAGCTCCACAAAGTCCGGCATCGTCGCCAAGTGCGGGTCGGTCGATTAATGTCCGGCCTGCGATAGTGCGGTCTCCGAGATAGTTTGCCATCTGTCTGTCATATGCTGAACGAACCATGTCCAGGAGATGCGGCGCCAACATCAACCCGCCGCCGAGAATGATACGCTCCACTCGCAAAGTCAGAGTGAGCACGCGGCACGCTTGCGCGAGATAATCGGCAGCGATCACCCACCCTTGATGATCAGGCGGAAGGTCCTTTGGCTCTCCCCATCGCGCACGCAATGCCGTAACCGAGGCCAGTCCTTCAAGACAGTCTCCGTGAAACGGGCAAATACCAGCAAAGGAGGTATCGTCTGGGTGTCGATTCATCGGAATATGCCCAAACTCAGGATGCGTAGGTTGTCCTGCAAAGTGGCCGTTGAGATAAATGCCCGCGCCAATCCCAGTCCCAATCGTCATATAAACTGCAGAGGAGGCCCCCTGCGCTGCGCCGGTGGTCATTTCAGCGAGCAACGCGCCGTTCACATCGGTATCGACAATGGTCTCGGTCGCTAAGGCGTCGCTAAAGAAACCCCGCAAATCGGTGCCTGCCCAATTCGGCTTAGGGGTCGCAAGGATGGTTCCATATGTCTTGGAGGTTCGATCAATATCGATGGGTCCGAAGCTCGCGATTCCCATGGCCTTCAAATTGGATTTTGAAGTGACCGATTTGAAATATTCAGCGCAGGCTGACAGCGTTTCCTCGGGGGTCGTAACGCGAACGCGATGCTTGTTCAGCAGATTACCGTCAACGTCACTTACGCCGCATTTGAACGTCGTGCCCCCCGCATCAATGCCAGCGAAACACGGACTTTGAATGGTCATTTTGCTCATCTCACATTAGGCGATCAATCGTTATTGCAATCGATTGCATTTCTGATAGCATGAAGAGCAAACCAATTACAATCGAATGTTTATACGGGTCAGCTCAGAACATGCACTTCAAGTCAGCGCCAATCCCTCGCGCAAGCGGACATGTGTTCCTGGGCGGGATAGTTCACCCGGACCTATGGCTTTGGGATAGCTGGACTTTAAGCGAACCATCTGGAGATTTACACCTATACTGCTTGGCATTGAACCGGAGGACAGCAGACGGAACACCCATCACTCCGCCGGAGCGAAATGACTTCGCATTTCATGTACGCCATTTTGTCTCTTCCGATCATGGCAATTCGTGGCGCGACGATGGTCCTGTCATAACGCCTGGGCAAGTTGCCGATGGCGCTGATGCGCGAAATGTCTGGAGCGGCTCCGTGCTGGCTTTAGATGATGGACGAGTCGCTTTCGGTTTCACAGGCGTAAGAGATCGCGCTGCAGATCAGCGCTTTTTGCAGACTATCTGTGTTGCGACTGGCCCAGATGCATATCAGGTGGACACAATACCTCAAACGGCCATTAGTTGCCCGCTACGTGACTATGATGCGATTGTTGAAAAAGGCTTTTACCTCGGCCCGCGCGGCAGCCTCGGGAGCGATTTGGGCGAGGATGGCGGGCCGATCATGGCCTGGCGTGACCCGTTTCTTTTTTCAGACTCTTCTGGAGGTCTTCATGCCATCTGGTCAGCCAAAGTATCTCCGATACGGCCGGCAATCGCGCATGCCCGGTTAAAGCGAGATGGCAAAAATATTGTGCTCGATGAGTTGAGTGCTCCCATCGAATTGCCGGATGCTGACTTGATGACTCAAGCAGAGGTTCCGAAGCTTTATCGCGACCCCAAATCTGGGGACTTTCTTCTCGTCGTATCGGCCTGTGATCGCCGTTATGAGGGGCAGCCAGACTCAGAGTTAACGCACTATCACCGTTTGTATCGTAGTGCAGATGTGTTGGGGCCATGGCAGGCGATCGCACCAGACACAAGTAAGCTTCCAGGATTAGATGGCTTGTTCGGAGGTAGCGTCATCGAATTTGAACTTTCTCACGGCAGCTTCAAAATCCTCGGGCCCTACACAGAGAATGCCGGACCTGAAAAGCAATTACAGTTCGCAAAACCGAGAGAAGTTTACCTTGCAACCGATTTTGCAAGCGAACCGGTCAAAATCGGTTAGCTCGGTTTGGTAGAATCTCTCACGATTAGACGTGTAGGCGTTAGTTGTGGCTCTACTTGTTCGCCGGCGAGTTTACGCAAGAGGAGGTCGACCAGCATTTCTCCTCCGGCCGAAATATTCTGATCAATCGTGGTCAAAGACGGCGTCGAAAGACTCGCTTGACCGATATTATCATACCCAACCACAGCAACATCTTGCGGCACTGATCGCGACTTGGACTGCAGGGCCATAATTGCTGCCATCGCCAAAACATCGGAAACCGCAAATATCGCATCGAAATCTGGACCGGTTTCAATGAAGTCGGATACTTCCTGAAACACCGATGCACTGCCAAACTCGACGTCCAACATGAGACTTGGGTCATGCGTCAAACCTTCTGCGTCATGAGCGGCTTGAAACCCCTCAAAACGCAAACGCACTTCAGGCAAATTGTTCGGGCCTAAAAAGAGGATCCGCCGTCTACCAATCGAGAGAAGATGTTCGGTCGCGAGACGGCCTCCTTCTCTATTGTCACTCCCAACCAGTGTGTAGTTTACCGGATCAGCGAGTCCCCCCCAGACAATGACTTTCTTGGCCAACGGCCCCAACGCTTCGAGCCGCTCAGAACGACCGGCCTGACCGATAACGATCAATCCATCAGCTTTGCCGGTTTGCAAAAGACGTTGTTCAGCGATTTTTTCATCGCCTTTGGGGACGCTTACGATCAAATCATACCCGCGTTCCGAAGCGGCTTGGCTGACGGCGCCAACCATTTCAAGAAAGAAAGGATCGGAGATTGTTTGGCCTGACCCCGGTCTCAGAGGAATGACGATACCGATGGCTTCCGAAGATTGCCGCCTGAGGTTGCGCGCCGAAGCATTGACCGCATACCCGGTCTCTGATGCTATTTTCAAAATCTGCGACTTGGTATGCTCTTTGACAAGTGGGCTGTCATTCAACGCGCGCGAAACAGTTGATACGTCGACATTGGCTAGCCGCGCTAACTCCGCCATCGTAATTTTACCGGGTTTCATCAAGGCTCAGTCCTGGTCAAGAATCTCAATTCGAAGGTGTATGCTGACATATGTTACTACATTGGCGCAATTCGAAAAAAGATAATTTGGCAACCGATCACTAACCGCTTC
>JAQWGO010000055.1 GCA_029238175.1 Henriciella sp.
CCAGACATCCAGTACCATTTTTTGCCCGCAGCGATGCGCTATGACGGAACGCCGTCAATCAAGGGACACGGCTTTCAGGTGCATGTTGGGCCCAACAAACCCAAAAGCAGAGGCCGAGTTGAGATTACATCGACGGATCCAAATGCTGATCCAAGCATCCTCTTCAACTACCTTCAGCACGAAGACGATGTCGCATCATGGCGCCAGTGCATCCGACTAACGCGTGAAATCATCGCTCAACCTGCGATGGATGCATTCCGGGGCGGCGAAATTCAGCCCGGTCTTGAGGTTGCCTCTGACGACGCCATCGACACATGGGTACGCGAGAATATTGAGAGCGCCTACCACCCATGCGGCACTGCGCGGATGGGACAAGTCGATGACCCGAACGCCGTGGTCGATACGCAATGCCGTGTAATCGGCCTTGAGGGCTTGCGGGTTGTTGATGCCTCTGTTTTTCCAACTGTTCCCTATGGCAACATCAATGCACCAACGATCATGGTTGCAGAGAAAGCGGCTGATCTAATTCTCGGCAAAACACCGCTCGCCCCAATTGAAGCGCCCGTATGGATCGATGAGAACTGGCAGACGCAGCAGCGACTAAAAGCGCCCAAATTGGCAACCAACCAATTTTGGTCGACGGTCTGTCCAGAAGGCTTCAAGGTTCAGGCTGCCCCTAAACCCTAGAAAATGTGTGAAAGAATGGTGGTCGATACAAGGTTCGAACTTGTGACCCCTGCAATGTCAATGCAGTGCTCTACCGCTGAGCTAATCGACCGTCCATTTGAAGTTGCGTGTATTCCAACTTTGGTGCACTCAAGTCAAGCCTGAACTGCAATAGATATCAGGCCGCCATAACCCGTTCGACTTCGTCGACCAATTCACGCAGATGAAACGGCTTAGAAAGCACTTTAGCGCCAGCAGGTGTGGGTGCGCCGCCGGATAGGGCGACAGCTGCGAAGCCGGTAATAAATACGATCTTCATCGCTGGATCGAGCTCAGCGCCGCGACGAGCAAGTTCAATACCGTCAATGCCTGGCATAACGATATCGGTCAGCAAAAGATCAAAGACTTCACGCTCAAGCGCCTCAAGTGCGCCCTCACCATCTTCGAAATCCAAAACATCGTGGCCTGCCCGGCGCAGGGATGCACTCAGGAAGCTGCGCATGGCGCTGTCATCTTCTGCCAGCAAAATCTTGCTCATCAAGGCCGTGTCCTCGTTAATTCAATTGTGGTGCATATAGCGCGCCAATCGGTAAACCAGCCGTGAACGTCGCGCATGTTTATGTACTTATTTGCAGGATTTTACCTCACTGGCGCTGGATGCTGTGAGACTGGTTTCCCAACATTGGTCGTGAATGGAGCAATAACAGGCAGTGATTTCAACACGGTTTGCCGCACGCTGCAGAAACACGTTCGTTACGTCATTTATTGGGAATGAAAAGATGTTAACCGATTCTCTGGGCGAAATGACGCCGTTGCTTGGGTTGCTCGCCCGGTAGATATCATAAGAAAACGCATCCTCCTCACCTACAACTTCAGCGATCAACTTATCTAAATCTGGCGCTGGCTCGCCATCAAGCAGAATGGAAAAGTCTTTCACCAATGCAGGCCCAACGCCTTTGTTTTGTAGGCTGATGGCGAACGTGCCTTGGCTATAGCTTTGCGTAATCATGATGTAAGGCCAGACCGCTGCACGCTGCTGGGTTCGCATCGTCGTCACCTCAAGCAGCGAAATGCTGATCGCGACGATAGATAAGATAACCGCACCTATGGTTGCGATACTATTCAAATCCATGCGGTTTCGGGTAGCAGTTTCTGGTGCCGTGCTGTCTTCTGTCTCTTCGATATCACTCATGCTAACCCCTTCGTATCCTCAGCAAATTGCACACGTTATGCGAGCATGTCAAAGATCAGCACAACTAGCTTTACCGTCATTTCGACTTTAGCCTTGACGTTCCCTGCAGATGACTGACCTAGAGCGCATGAAACCCGGAACGGATCTTGTAACCAAAGCTGGTTCCAGCTTGATGCCCGCTTTTGAACTGAAGCGTGGTGCGCCAATTGCTGCTCCGGTGGTTTTTGCATCCCCCCACAGCGGCTGCTTCTATCCTGAAGACTTTCAGAACGACCTTAGAGTACCGCTAATCGACCTGCGCCGTACAGAAGATGCGTTTATTGATGAACTCTTCGGCGGCGTCATTGATCAAGGCGCAATCCAACTCTCCGCCAAGTACGGACGCTCATATGTGGATTTGAACCGCGACGCCCGTGAACTTGATCCAGAAATGTTTGTTGATGGAACGCCGCTCACCGTCGGCATGAAAGGTGCGCGCGTCAAAGCTGGCTTGGGGTGCTTGCCGCGCGTTGCCGCGAGCGGTCAAAATATAAGCGCGTCGAAAATCACGAAGGCAGAAGGTGTTTTTAGGCTGAGCCATGTCCATGAGGCCTATCATGGCGCGCTGTCTGGCGAATTGGAGCAGTTAAAGAATGACTGGTCTGATGTCGTCTTAATTGATTGCCACTCGATGCCATCGAAACAGCCCGGACGTACAGGGCTACCAGATATCGTGCTTGGGGATCGTTTTGGCTCGAGTTGTAGTCCGAGGCTGACCTCAATCGTTGAACGCGCGTTTAGACGTAGCGGGTTAACAGTGGGCCGAAATGCACCTTATGCAGGCGGCTACACCACACGCCGGTACGGACGACCAAGGCGCGGGGTTCATGTCCTGCAGATTGAGATCAATCGCGGACTGTACCTTGACGAAGCAAATGTTGAGAAAACCCGCGGCTTTATCTCTCTTCAAAATCAGATCGCCGAAATCACCACCGAGATCCTAAATTACGCTCTTTACGAAAATACGTAAAAAAAAGCCGCGCTGATAAAAGCGCGGCTAAAAAGGTAAGGGAGGAAACGCCAGAAGGCGCCGCACCGCAGTGCTAAGACGTTATTTATTGTGCAGCGCACAAATTACAAGTAAATTCGGTCGCAACAGCAGCATATCATGTATGCAAATCCGTATACCATTTTAGAAAACCCATTCTCAATCCGCATAATTCGGGCGAAGTGTTAATTTCGGCACGCGTCTTGCTCTTACTATTCCGACCATTCACAAATCGGGACTCCGTACGGGTTCCGATCAGCCGGGAGAGCGGTATGACGGACGATACAGACCTACACGTTGGAAAGCGTTTACGCCGACGCCGCCGTTTACTCGGCATGACTCAGCAAGACTTGGCTGTCATGGTTGGTGTCCGCTTCCAACAAATTCAGAAGTATGAATGCGGTGCCAACCGCGTCACGTCTTCGCGCCTGTATGATCTTTCAAAAGCGCTGAACGTCTCTGTTCAATACTTTTTCGATGGTATTGAAACCGTAGAGATGACCGGGCTTGCTGCAAATGACGCTGAGCGCTTGGACGGCGATATCCTGAGCCAAAAAGAAACGCTTGAGCTGGTTCGCGCCTATTACCGTCTGGGCGAGCGTCCACGCCGCCGCCTGCTGGAGCTCGCCAAAGCCTTTGAAGCCGAAGCTTCTGAAAGCGGCGCTGCTTGACGTCGCTGCCCTCGCGCGGCAAAGCGCAGGGCATGACGACACAACCCGATTTTGACGCCGTTTCTATTGCTTGCGCGCTGGCCGATGCCGCGCGCATAGCCATTATGCCCCATTTTAGGGCAGTTACTGATATTGAGAATAAGCTAAGTGGCGGTGATTTCGATCCGGTGACAGAAGCTGACAAAGCTGCCGAGCGGGCGATGCGGGCCGTTCTCGCTGATTTACGCCCCGATGATGCCATTCACGGCGAAGAGTATGGCCTGAAAGATGGCACAAGCGGATGGACCTGGGTGTTAGACCCAATTGATGGAACACGCGCCTTTGTTGCTGGCTTACCCGTCTGGACGACCCTAATCGGCTTGGTTGACGATAAGGGCGATGCAATTGTTGGGATCATCGATCAGCCTATACTCGATGAGCGCTACATCGGATATCCGGGCGGCGCTGAGCTCGAGACGGCATCTGGCCGACATCCAATCTCTGTGTCCAATTGCGACGACTTGCGTGAAGCCGTTATCGCAACAACTGATCCGTTCATCATGACAATGCCAGAGCAAGGCGCGTGGAGCCATTTACGCGCCACCGCGCGCATCGTTCGATATGGTTTAGACGCTTATGCCTATGCACGGATTGCCGGGGGCACGATTGACCTAGTCGCGGAGTCTGGCCTTGCGCCCTATGACGCCGCCGCTTTGATCCCAATTGTGCGCGGCGCGGGCGGTCTTGCCTGTGACTGGCGCGGAAATCCAGCAAAGCCGGGCGGGCAGCTTGTTTGCGCCGCAAGTCAGGGCATTCTTGATCAGGCCCTAATCTCACTGCGCCGCTCTGCTGAATAGGGTAAAGCGTGCTAGCCATTGCGCCCTAAATCACGCTAAGCAATCTCATGGCTTCTGACATTGCTCTTGTTGATAAAAAAGTCCCTGCCCGGCGTAGGCCGGGAAAGTGGCACCTTAGCTCGATAATTGATGGGCACGCCTTACGCGTAAAGCTGACATCAGCAGCGCATCTTCACGAAGGTGATGAAAAAGCCGCCCGCAAAGCCGCGCTAGACTTGCTTCACGGCACGCTCTTCCGGGGCCGCCTGATCGCGCAGGAACGCCTGCAGCAAGGCGCAGACGGTTTGGATACCGCCCGCTTGCTATCAGCGGTTCAAGATGAAGTTCTTCACGCACTTTATGATTATACCACCACCCACGTATTCCGCGCCCGCAACCCAACCGAGGGCGAACGGCTCGCTGTCTTCGCGACAGGTGGCTATGGCCGCAGTGTGCTTGCACCATCATCTGATATCGATCTGCTCTTCATACGCCCCTACAAAGCCAGCGCGCATGCCGATAGCGTCATAGAATATATGCTCTATGCACTTTGGGATATTGGCCTGAAGGTTGGTCACGCGTTCCGCACACCTCAAGAATGTGTGCGGCTTGCCAAAGAAGATGTGACCATCAAGACAAGCTTGCTAGATGCCCGCTTCTTGTTCGGGGATAAAATACTCGCCGATGAAACGGCAGAGCTTTTCAACAAACAGGTCGTTCACGGTGAAGACGCCCAATTCATCTCTGACAAGCTAGAGGAGCGCGACAATCGCAATGCGCGCCAGGGCAATACACGCTACGTCGTGGAACCAAATGTCAAAGAAGGCAAAGGCGGGCTGCGAGACTTGCAGACGCTCTACTGGATCGTAAAGCACATGTATCCAGAGGGTACGGCCTCGCTTGAAGATGTCATGAAGACGAAAGTTTTCACCCAACATGAGTACCATGTCTTCATGCTCGCCGCGCAATTCCTTTGGACGGTGCGTTGCCACCTACACTACATCACCGGGCGCCCGGAAGAGCGGTTAAGCTTCGACCTTCAGCCAGAACTCGCGGCGCGGATGGGTTACCGTGATCGCGGCGAACAATTGGGTGTTGAGCGCTTCATGAAGCGCTATTTCCTTGCCGCCAAAGACGTTGGTGGCCTGACGCGGATTCTAGCCGCGAAACTAGAAGCGCAGCAAAAGGCCAAACCCGAAGGGTGGCGGCGCTTCCTGCCAGGCGGCGGTCCAAAATCACTTTCCGATCCACTGTTTGAACTCAATGGCAGCAGAGTGGACGTTAAATCACCTGAAGCGTTCTTGAACGATCCGTCCGCGATGCTCCGCATCTTCCGTATTGGCGATGAGCAAGGTGTAGACATTCACCCCGACGCCCTGTCGCTAACGACGCGAAATGCTCGCCTTATCAATGCGAAAACGCGCACGAAGCCTGAAATGATTGAGTCGTTTCTGGATATCCTGCTTAACAGCAATGATCTTGGTCAAACGCTGAACCGGATGAACGAAGCGGACGTGTTAGGCCGCTTTCTTCCGGAATTTGGCGGTATCGTCGCGCAGACACAGTTTAACATGTATCACCACTACACGGTGGACGAGCATACGATCCGCGCCATGGATCATATCGCCAGCATGGATCAAGGCGAAGACGGTTATGAGCTTGCTAAAACTCTGTTTGAGAAGATCGAGAACCGCCGCGCGCTATATCTCGCAATGTTGCTGCACGACACTGGCAAGGGCCTTGGCGACCAGCAAATTGAAGGCATGAAAACAGCGCGCAAAGCCTGCCGCAGGCTCGGACTACCAGAAACCGAAACTGAACTCGTGGCGTGGCTAGTCGGCAACCATCTTGAGATGAGCGAAACAGCCCAAAAACGCGATATCTCTGACCCGCGGACCATCGTGACATTTGCCGAAAAGGTCATGGACCTGGAGCATATGCGATTGCTCTATATTCTGACTGTTGCGGACATTCGCGCTGTTGGGCCGAACGTTTGGAACACGTGGAAAGGTCAGCTTCTCGCCGACCTTTATCACAATACTGAGGCAGCGCTTCGGGGCGGCCGCACAGATGAAGAAATGGTCGCTGCTGAACTGAAGGCACGCGCTGAAAACAACCGCGCCGCTGTCCTTGATGTAATTTGTACGCTTCCTGCGGTCATGCTGGAAATGGACGAAGCCTATTGGAATGGATTTGACGAAGACACGCTGGTCGATCACGCAAACCTTCTCAGCACGAGCGATGATATCGTGATCAAAGCGCAAACCCGAAAAGATGCTGGCGGGACAGAACTTTTCGTCTCCGCGCCCGACCGCGTAGGCCTTTTCGCACGCATCGCGACAGCGATCGCCATTCAAGGTGCAAACATTATTTCGGCTCAAGTCTTCACCGGCGCGTCAGGCCGGATTGTTGATGTGTTCGTCTTGCAAGATGAAGTCGGTCAGCCTTTTGCTCTCGGTGACCAAGGCCGTCTCGAACGGCTAGAGAGAATGGTGGCGAATGCCGTCGATGCTAATGCTGACCTGCCAGAGGCAAAGGCACGACAGAATGATCGCGAAGCGGCTTTCATTGTTGAACCGAGCGTTGGAATATCTGAAGATGCCTCACTGGCCTACACGGTCATCGACGTCGCCGGGCGAGATCGTCCCGGCCTGCTTAGCCATGTTGGCGCCGTCCTCGCCGAGGCGGGCATATCTATCGTTTCTGCCCATGTTGGATCATATGGCGAGCGCATGTTCGACGCGTTCTACGTCATTCCGCCTGACAATTTTGATGATGCCGCGAAATCGTCGCTTCGTGAGCAACTCCTCGCCGCTTTGGGCCGCGAAGAACCAGACGCGCCAAGTACGCCGGCGCGTCAGTTAAAACGTGCCAGCGCCGCCGACAGCTTCTAGGACCGACCCAGAATGAGCCTTCTTAGAAACACCCTAACGCAGTCTAGTCTCACAATGGCTAGTCGCGTTCTGGGGTTTTTGCGGGACATATTATTGGCGGCGAAAGTAGGCGCGGGACCTATTGGGGATGCGTTTGTCACTGCGCTTATTCTACCAAACCTATTCCGCCGCATCTTTGCGGAAGGCGCTTTCGCACAAGCTTTCGTGCCAGCCTACGCCCGAACGCTAGAGGCCGAAGGGCCTGAGGCAGCCGAAGAGATCGCACGCCAAACTATGCGTGCTCTATTCGCGGCTACAGCTGCATTGGTCATACTTGCGCAGATATTCATGCCTTACCTCATCAAGGCATTCCATGGCGGCTACCCGCCTGAAAGTGAGAGCTTTCAGCTCGCCATTCTCCTCACCCGGATAACCATGCCTTATCTGGCGTGTATGGCCTTGGCGGCGCTCTTGTCCGGGGTTCTGAACTCTGCCGGGCGGTTTATCCTATCAGCGGGCGCGCCAACCCTGCTCAACATATTTCTAATCACCGCAGCCCTGCTCGGTGACAGCGCACCGCAAACCGCAACCTATGCCGCTTGGGCGGTCACGGCAGCAGGCATCGCGCAGGCTGGCGTCCTTTGGTATGGTGTCACCCGCCAAAAAGTATCGCTATCGCTGGGATGGCCGAAACTGACCCCAGCGGTGAAAAAGGTCATCGCCCTCGCCATTCCGGGAACAATTGCCGCCAGCGGAACACAGATTAATATCATGGTCAGCCAACTTCTGGCGAGCTTTGAGACGGGCGCAAAGTCATGGTTATTCTATGCTGACCGCCTGTATCAGTTACCACTTGGAATTGTTGGTGTGGCTGTTGGCGTCGCAATTCTACCCAAGCTCGCACGGGCCGCGCGAAGCGATAATGGCGTCCAATCTAACACGCTGATGGACGAAGGCATTGGCCTTGCAATGGCCCTTACCGTCCCTGCCGCAATCGCCTTGATGATTGCTCCGGCTTACCTGATTGAGGGGCTCTATACACGCGGTGCTTTCACAGCTTTAGACGCCAGCCAGACGGGACTTGCCTTAATCCATTATGGTTGGGGCGTTCCTGCTTTTGTTTTGATCAAAGTCCTCGCGCCCGGCTATTTTGCCCGTGAAGATACAAAGTCACCAATGCGGTTCGCGCTTGGAACAGTTGCGCTCAACACTGTCTTAGGCGCTGGACTGTTTATGTATTTCAGATCTCAGGGATGGGCCGGCTTCCCCGGCCTCGCCATCGCCACCAGCATTTCGGCATGGGTGAATGCTGCGCTCCTATTCGGGGGGCTTCAATCGCGCGGCTGGTACAAGGCGGGGCCACGTCTAATCAAACGTATCATCTCGGTAACTGCTGCCAGCCTAACCATGGGCGCAGGATTATTCTTGATCCTACAACGCCAAGACCTGCTGGCCGAAATGATCCCATATGGAAAATTCTTAGAGGTTGTCGTCTTCATCCTTGCGGGCATTACGATCTATGCTTGCGCAGCCTTATTATTTGGCGCGATACGCATCAGCGATCTCAAAGGCATGCTGAAGCGCACGCCGTCATAGGCCCATGCTTGATTTAGACCCTGTTCAGCGCCGTAAAATCCGCTAAACCCCGGCTCCATGACTGATCAATCGACCTATAATGGCCCGCAGCGAGTTCTGTCTGGCATCCAGCCAACAGGAAACCTCCACCTTGGCAACTATCTTGGCGCGCTCAAGAAGTTCACCGATTTGGAAACCGCTGGTTGGGAAGGCTTATATTGCGTTGTCGACTTGCATGCGATCACCGTGCCGCAAGACCCGGCTTTACTGGCCGATCAGACGCGCCAAATTGCGGCAGCAATGATGGCGTCCGGATTGGATCCAGACAAATCAACGATCTTCGTGCAATCCAGCGTTCGCGCACACACCGAGCTGGCGTGGATTTTCAACTGTGTCGCCCGCATGGGATGGTTGGAAAAGATGACCCAGTTCAAGGACAAGTCTGGAAAGGACGCAGAGCGTTCTAGCGTCGGCTTGTTTGACTATCCTGTTCTGCAAGCGGCTGATATCTTGGTCTATAAAGCGACCCACGTTCCTGTGGGGGAAGATCAAAAACAGCACCTAGAGCTCAGCCGAAACATCGCATCGCGGTTTAATCAGCAGTTCAACGCGCCAAACTTCTTCCCTCAACCTGAGCCCCTAATCGAAGGGCCCGGCGCGCGGATCATGAGCCTGAAAGATGGCACGAAGAAAATGTCGAAGTCTGATCCGGCAGAGAACTCCCGGATCAACTTGATTGATGACGCAGATACAATCGCGCGGAAGATCAAGAAATCAAAAACCGACACCCAAGGCGATATGCCCGAAAGCGTCGAAGCAATGGAAGGCCGGCCTGAAGTGGCTAACCTCATTGGCATCTATGCGGCGCTTGCGGGTACGTCTGATGAAGCCGTCATCGGAGAGTTTGGCGGCAAGGGCTTCGGCACCTTCAAGCCAGCCTTGGCTGACTTGGCTGTAAACCATCTCGCCCCGATTACGGACGAGATGCGCCGCCTGCTTGCTGATCCCGCAGAGATTGACCGTGCGCTTGTCAAAGGCGCCGAAAAGGCCAACGCACTTGCCGAACCGATTATTGAAGACGTCCGTAAAACAGTCGGCTTCTGGCAAGTGTAAGCAGTCACCCCTGCCCGCGGGCGTTGGGCAGAGGTGACCATTAAAGACGCTAAGAGCTTACTCTTTAGCGCCTCCAACTGTTCCCGGCTCAATACAGGCTGTTGCAGAGGCGCTGAGCTCTAGTGACAGCTCGGCACAGACAGTATCCAATGCATCTGCTGAATAGCCGCTAATCGTGGCCGGTTCATACAATCCCGTTTGGCTATCTTGCTGGATCGCGCCCGATAGCGTGAAGCTGAAATGCGTCTCTTGGGTATTGCCGTGACAGCCCATACAGCCGCCCATATCAATCGATGCGGTAGGCGTGGGGGCGCCATCTGGCAGTGACGCATGCGGGTCATTGTTGAGATATGAGATGATGTTCTTCTTGGCCGCCTCGCTAAAACCACCTTCGAAGAACTGGAACCGCTGACTGGTCTCTACAACCGGATTAGCAAGATAGTATTCTTGGTCCGGGTAATAGTTAGGCGCATATCCCTTCCCGGCAGGATCGGCGACCGTTGCAGGTGCACCGTCCGCAAAGTAATTCCCCGGCGTATCGCCCGGTTTGTCGATGGGCATATACTGAACGCCGACCAATCGGTAATTTTCCCAAAATGTACCGGTTAGAAGCGACGCCGCTTCAGCATTCGCGGCAGAAATCGAGTCCGTTTCAGCGACGAGACGTGTCGCAGGATAGCCGGGCGATGTCTTATCAGTATGATTTGGCGCGGGGTCAGTTGGATTTTTGTAATCGACGCCAAACGGGTTGGGCAGCGTTGATGAATATGGGCTAGCTTGCCCCGGGTTCGCCGCGCCATTTGTGTTTCCGTAGGTGAAAACGTTCGGATAGTTCTCTTTATGCTCAAATGTCGAGAAGAAGAAGTATGGGAAACTCTTGGTCGAACGGATGATGTGCATCCCGATCAAACCGTACTCACCATAGTCATAACAGACGCCGCCATCGCCGGTATCATTGTAAAATATGGCGGTCTGAGCGTAATATTTACCCTCTGAAACCTCTTCCTCGTCAAGCTTCATCCAGCCTGTTTTGACAAGAATTGACCCCATCTGAGCCGTTTCATTATCGCCCTGAGGCAAGACAACACCAACGCCATTACCGCTACTAATCTCGCTATTGATCGCACCACTCAGGACCGACGGGTCCCAGAAACCATTGTCCCGAACATAGCTATAATGGTTCTCATCGAACTTTACCTGATAGCGAATGATGGAATCTTCAGTCGGGTAAGTCGTATCATTCCGCCATAAGACCGCGAGACCAATCTCGTCAGTTTCATCAAGGTAATTCTCAACCTTATTGTTCTGCAACGTGGTGACAAATCCCTTCGCAGGATGCGTCACTTGCGGACAGGCCGCGATTTGTGGGTTTGGACCTGTTGTTTGCGGCGGAGAGCCATCATTAAATGCAGGTGGTTCGATCATATTGTAGACGCCGGGCGCCGTCTGCCGGATGGCGAACAGCTCACGTTTCTCTCGCCATGTGTCCCATACAACAGGAGCGCCCGCTTTACCAAAGCTGGCATCCTTACTCGCTGCGCCGCGCTCATACGGGGGGAAGAATGGATCATCGGCGGGCCAGTTCATGGCAATGAACGTGTTCCACGCAAACCGCGCAAGCTGAGTTCCATCTTTCGGGCCATACGTGCCGTCCCCCGCAAAATCACACGGAATATCTGGGCTAAGCGTGATCTCATCAACAGATGCTGTCGCCGTACAATCCGCAGCTGGATCAATCTCTTCAGCTGTCGCAGTGAACACCAGAAAACCTGCGCTCATTAAACAAGCTGCGATGACGTGAACTGGATATTTCATAGTTTCCCCGATCAGTTGAAAAATTACCCTTCTTTTCCCTTAGGCAGAGATTTCAATTTCGAGTGTGACGCTCGGCACACTTACATGGACATTTTGCCAACTTGTCGTCGGCTTGGTTCTGGTTAAGTAATTGCGCAGCTAAGGAGATTTCCATGCGCCTATTGATCGCCGCCATCGCCCTCGCAACTGCTGCCGCCTGTTCGCCGGCTGGAACCGAAGTCGCAGAAACGAATGACCTCACGATTACACAAGATGCGAGCATCAACCCTGTGATCGCTTACAAAGATGCATTCATAATGGAGCCCATTGGCGGGCGTGACATGACAATGGGCGGCGTAACCATCGATGTTTCAGCCGCAGATACCAAACTTGTTGCAGCGTCCTCTCCAAGCATTGGTGCAATCGAATTGCACACGATGGCGATGATCGACGGCAAAATGACCATGCGCCAAGTTGAAGGCTTCGAAGTTAAATCAGGCGAACAGCTAGAGCTGAAACGCGGCGGCAATCACTTTATGATGTTTGATGTGGGCACAGACGTCGTTGGCGGCGAAACCGTCGACATCACACTGGAGTTTGATACCGGCGCTGAAGAGACCCTTAAAATTGTCGTTCCCGCCGAAGTACGGGTTGTGGGCGAGTAGATGACCAGCCTCACGCAAGACCAACAAGACAAGTTAGACGCAGCCGCATTTCGCCGCCTACTCTCGCACTTGGATGCCAACAAAGACGTTCAAAATATCGACTTGATGATTCTGGCTGATTTTTGCCGCAACTGCCTTAGCGATTGGTATATGGAAGCAGCACACGCCGAAGGGCTGGAGATGTCCAAAGCCGACGCCAGAACCCGCGTCTACGGCATGCCGCAAGCCGAATGGAAAGAAAAATTCCAATTGCCAGCGTCGCCGGAACAGATCGCTGCGTTTGAAGCACGCACCAAAGGTGGTTGCTAAGCCCGGGTTACTTGGGCTTGGAATGCATTGACGCGCGGGACGATCTCTTCAACGAAACGACGGCCATTGAACACGCCGTAATGCCCAACGCCCGGCTGGATATAGTCCGTCTGCATGGACTCTGGGATGTTAATGCAGAGGTCATGCGCCGCCTGTGTCTGACCAATACCAGAGATATCGTCTTTCTCACCTTCGACTGTCATCAAAGCAACGCTTTCAATCGCGGCTGGATCAACAACGCGGTCGCCGCGATAGCGGAAGATGCCACGCGCAATATGATGCTCTCGGAAAACACGCGTAATCGTTTGAAGATAGAATTCTTCCGGCAAGTCGAGCACAGAAAGATACTCATCATAGAACGCACGATGCTTTTCGGCGCTGTCATCATCGCCCTCGACCAAGTGATCAAAGAAGCGCGCCTGCGCATCCACATGCTTGTCCCAATTCATATGCATGAATGAGGTAAGCTGGACGAACCCGGGATAAACCCGGCGCATCATGCCCGGCCAAGGCGCGGGTACAGTGTAAATCATCTTCTCTTTGAACCATTCAAAAGAACGTTCTTCGGCAAGCAGATTTGGCACCGTTGGCGACTTACGCGCATCGATTGGGCTGCCCATAAAAGTCATCGTGGCTGGCAGTGCCGGGTCGCGGTCTTCCGCCATCATCGAAATAGCTGCCAGCACTGGCGGTCCAGGCTGACAAACGGCCAAAACATGTGCATCAGGGCCAATATGCTGCAATGCCATGCGCACATGATCGACATAGTCATCCAGATCAAAGCGCCCGACCCAAACAGGTGCCATCTTCGCATCGGTCCAGTCAGTAATGTAGACTTCATGCGTTGGTAAAAAGGCTTCAACCGTACCGCGCAGCAATGTTGCGAAGTGTCCTGAGAGCGGTGCACAAATGAGCATACGCGGGCGGCCCGTTGGCGCGCCTTCAGTCTGAAAATGGACAAGTTTGCACCATGGCGATGACCAAGTCGCAATCGGCGTCACATTGTGTGTTTTACCATGAATTTCAGTGGTTGGAATTTGCCACTCTGGCTTACCATAATAACGAGTTGCGCGCTCAAATACACTTGTCGCGGCCAGTGTAGATCGACCAAACTCGGTATCACGTAGAGGGTTGAGCGGATTATCGAGAAACGCCTTTGTCCCCTTCGCCATTAGACGCATTGGGGCCATCGCGGCGCGATTCATCTCGACAAATGTGTATAGCATGCAGCATTCCCGCTCTTGTTGCAGTGCAGCATATGGAAAACTAGACCGTTTGCAATGGAATCGTTACACGAACCGCTTTTACGGATACTCGTTAGTTTGAGCATACTTCAAGTTTCTGTGGCGAGATCGCGCGACAAAAGCAGCGATTTCACGCAAATTTGTGCAAATTAGGTTTCCGTTTCTAGTTCTCAAACCATACGCAGCGCGGCTGGGTTAACGGACGCAAGACAATGCAATTACCTCTGAACGAAGATACTTTTGAAGTTGGGCATTACACAATTCGCGGTCACCGCAATTGTGATCAAGCGCGCAAAGCGCTCAATCTATCGAACCGCGAGTTCCAAATCCTGCAACTGATGGCCGTTGGCAAAACCGGCCGCCAAATCGCTGGCATGATGGGCGTTTCTGACTCTACCGCCGATACGTTCCGCCGCCGTGCCTATCAAAAACTCGGCGTAAACTCAGCAGCAGAAGCGGTTGCAATCGTCTCTGCCTATCTTTCCGGCTCCGTCCTTGAACGGGTCGACGTCGCCGCTTAGCCGATATGTTGGACCAGACATTCTGCAACGTATTTAGGGCTAGCATCCGCCTCAGCGAAAAACGTCTTTAGCTCCCAATTCTCGTCCATTAGGTAGAGCAAAGACGTATGGTCCATCGTATATTCAGCCAAACTATCTGGCGTTTCGATACGCTCATACTGCACGATGAAGGCTTCGGCTGCTGCCGCGATCTCTTCTTCTGTTCCTGTCAGCCCAATTAAGCCCGCTGGAAATGCCGCTGTCTCAACATAGGCTTTCAGCGCCTCTGGCGTGTCACGTTCGGGATCAACCGAAATCAAAAGCGTCTGCGGCGGGGAAACCCCTTCCGGCAATGCATCATAGGCATTTTTTAAAGCCACTAGGGTTCCGGGACAAATATCAGGGCAATAGGTGAACCCAAAATAGATCATTGTCGGGCTGCCTTTAAAAGTGTCTTCCGTGACGCGCTCGTTCAGATGCGAAACGAGGCTAATTGGCCCGCCAATGGAGTCATAAGCTCGGCTCATGCAATTGGCCTGTGCGCCGCCCGCGGTTGGAGCAGCGGAACCGGGTGCGCCGCAAGCAGCAAGCACAAATCCAGCAATTGAAAGCGTAAGGGACTGTAAGGTTTTCATAGGCTCTGTTATGGCCTGTTATTGCAACTGGCATCAGGCGGCGCAATGCCGCATCAAGGAACCTCAAGTGGAAGATCTCAAAACCACCCGCGCGAGTATGGAAGAGTCGCTTTATAGCCTCCTACCTGAAGGCCTATCTACCGTTGGCGCGGCTTATGGGCGTACCCGGCTCGCGACTTTGATGACGCTGCGCTGGTTTGCTGTGGCGGGCCAGACGCTCGCCATATTGGTTGTAAACTTCGGCTTTGGGTTCAACCTTCCGCTGGCGCTTTGTCTATCGGTTATTGCTGCATCGGCTTGGCTGAATGTCTTTTTGGCATTTGCCGCGAGAGGGCAGCAAATATTGAAAGGGTGGGAAGCTGCTCTTCAAATTGGATTTGATGTCATACAATTGGCTATTCTCATCGGGCTGACAGGCGGCTTGTCCAACCCATTCCTACTATTCTTGATCGCCCCGGTGACGGTTGCTGCGTCCAGCCTGCGCGCCAATTACACGATCATGATTGCTATACTGGCGATCGCTCTAGCGGCCTTGATGCACATATTCGCGTTCGACCTGCCTTGGCGTGATGGCGAAGCTTTGGCGCTGCCCCTCTTGTTTGAAGGCGGACATTTCGCGGCCCTTTGCATTGGTATCGTCTTCTTCGCTCTCTCGGCCCAGCGCGTGAACGAAGACGAAGCCCGGATGGTACAGGCGCTCGATGCAGCCTCAGTCGTCATGTCGCGTGAACAAGGCCTGTCTGCCCTCGGCGCAATGGCCGCCATGACCGCCCATGAACTGGGAACCCCGCTCGCGACAATCCACCTTGTCTCGCAAGAACTGCTCCACATCTTGCCAGAAGATAGCGAACATTATGAGGATGCGCGCCTGATTGCCGAGCAAGCTGAACGCTGCCGTGTTATCCTGCGCAAGCTTGGTGAGGCTCGTGAAGCAAGCGACATCGTACATGCCCAGATGCCGCTTAGCTCACTGGTCGAAGAGGCCGCTGCGCCCCACAAAGGGCTCGGCGTCGCAGTTTTCGTTACGTATGAAGCAGGCGAAGGCGGAGAAGAAAAAGTACCCGTCATTCGCCGCAGCCCCGAAGTGCTGCACGCGCTCGGCGCTTTCATAGAGAACGCTGTGAGCTTTGCGGAAACCGAGGTGCGCGCGCAGGCAACTTGGACCGATAAGCAGTTCATGGTGTCAATCCGCGATGATGGTCCCGGCTTCGCTGCGGAAGTTATGCCGAAGCTCGGAGAGCCATATGTTTCTCAGCGCGGTGAAGCCCAGCTTGGCGGCGGTGACATGGGACTTGGCTTCTTTATTGCGAAAACCCTGATCGAACGGACAGGCGGACGGATTGCGACACGCAACCGCGCGGCACCTCGTCACGGGGCTTTAGTTCAGGCAGTATGGCCTAGAGCTGAATTAGAACCGTTGGACAATACGGAAAATACCCTAGGTATAGAGGACTAAAGGAGTACACGATGGAATCCCCGGTCACAGTAAAGCTGCATGAGAGCCTTAAAGATGTTGAGGACAGAACCTGTCTCGTCCTCGATGATGATGGTCCATTTCTGCAACGTCTGGCTCGCGCGCTCACTCAGCGCGGTTTCCTTGTGTCTGCGACTTCTAAAGTTTCAGAAGCCCGTGACATTGCTCGTCTGAATCCACCGGCGTTCGGCGTGTTTGATCTACGCCTAGAAGATGGCTCAGGCCTTGATGTCGTGGAAGTCCTTCACCGCTATCGTCCGGACGCCCGCGCAGTTATTCTTACAGGCTATGGCGCAATCGCTACAGCTGTTGCAGCGGTAAAAGCAGGTGCGGTCGACTATCTCGCCAAGCCCGCCGACGTAGAAGATATCGTTCGCGCCTTGGTCAATTCAGGTGACGGCTTGCCCGCCCCGCCAGAAAATCCAATGTCGGCTGACCGCGTCCGTTGGGAACATATCCAACGCGTTTATGAGCTTTGCGGACACAATGTCTCTGAAACGGCCCGCCGTCTCAACATGCACCGCAGAACTTTGCAGCGCATTCTAGCCAAACGCGCCCCGCGTTAGGCTTGCTAGGGGTCATAGGTAGGTTTATTTAAACCTATGACCCAACCGCCTAACACTCTAGCCCATCACCTTTCGACCCTTTCAGGCATCACCCATGGCTTCTTCGGACGCAAAGGCGGCGTATCTACAGGCCTGTATGAGAGCCTGAATATCGGCGAAGGCAGCGGCGATGATGCCCAAGCGATACGCGATAATCGCGAGCTAATTCGTGACGCAATAGACGCTGAATATCTACTCTCATGCTTCCAAATCCACAGCGCCAAAGTCGTGACAGTGGCCGAGCCTTGGAAAACACGCCCCCAAGCCGATGCGATGGTGACAGACAAGCCCGGCATCGCGCTTTGCATCCTAACAGCTGACTGCGTTCCTATCCTATTTGCTGACCCAACAGCTAAAGTCATAGGCGCTGCCCACGCTGGCTGGAAAGGCGCCCTTGGCGGTGTGGCGGAAGCGACGATTGAAGCGATGGAGGAGATGGGTGCTGACCGTTCAAACATCACTGCAGCGATTGGCCCGGCCATCCAGCAAGCCAGCTATGAAGTTGGCCCTGAGTTTCGCGACACCTGGGTTGGCACGTATGAATGGACTGATCGCCTCTTCAAGGCTGGCGAGAGTGATCACAGCTATTTCGACCTTACAGGATACATTCAAGCAATCCTGCTCCGCGAAGGCATCTCTGCCATAGACAATCTTGGCCACGATACTTGCGCCATGGAAGACGACTATTTCTCAAACCGCCGCCGCAATCATCGCGGCGAACCCGACTATGGCCGCAATGGCTCAGTCATCATGCTAGAGGCTTAGGCAAAACATGAAACTATATGATTACAAGGCCGGGCCTAACCCGCGCCGCGTCCGAATCTATCTGGCTGAAAAAGGTGTGGAGATACCGCTCGTCAATGTCGACATCATGAAGCGCGAGCAAAAGTCACCAGAATTTCTGAAAAAGAACCCTATTGGTTCAATTCCTGTGCTTGAGCTAGATGACGGGACCTGTATTTCCGAGTCCGTCGCAATATGCCGCTATATTGAAGAAACTCATCCTGAACCGCCGCTGTTTGGGCGCGCACCAAAAGAGAAGGCCATCGTGGAAATGTGGCTGCGCCGGGTGGAGCTGAACTTCATGATGCCCGTCGGTATGGTCTGGATTCATGGCCACCCTCTGACCGCAAAACTGATCAAGCAAATCCCTGAAGCCGCAGAACAAAATCGTAAACGTGTGCATATGGGTTACAAACTTTTGGACGATCAACTTTCTCAAACGACGTTCATTGCCGGAGACGCGTATAGCGTCGTCGATGCTGTCGCTCTGGGCAGCTTAGACTTCGCCAACAGCCTTGTCGGTGTGCCATATGGCGATGATCTTCCAAACCTCAAACGATGGCATGATGCCGTATCGGCTCGCCCAAGTGCTCAGGCTTAAAAAAAGCCCCTCGGCATAAACCGGGGGGCTCTTATTTCAGCTTAAGTGTAGGGACTTAAGCATGAACTTTTGTCTTCGGCCCAGCAGCGATGACATCAGCGCCAACGTGAGCTTCGTAAATCTTGAAATTATCCGCGAACATGTTGGCAAGCTTCTCAGCCTGCGCGTCGTAGGCGGCGCCGTCATCCCACGTGCTGCGCGGGTCAAGGATACCTGCATCCATACCCGCAAGCGCTGTTGGGACCATAAACCCAAACGTTTCGTCTTCACGGAATTTGGCATTGTTCAGACTGCCATCCAGCGCCGCATTCAGAAGCGCGCGGGTCGCTTTAATCGGCATACGCTGTCCGGTGCCATAAGGGCCACCTGTCCAGCCTGTTGAAACCAGCCAGCAATTGACATTGTACTTGGCGATTAGCTCACCGAGCAGCTTGCCATATTCACTTGGGTGGCGCGGCATGAACGGTCCACCAAAGCACGTTGAGAATGTAGCGGTTGGCTCTGTGACGCCCTTTTCTGTGCCCGCGACTTTCGCCGTATACCCGGACAAGAAGTGATACATCGCTTGGGCCGGTGTTAGTTTCGCAATTGGCGGTAGAACACCAAACGCATCCGCTGTCAGCATGATCAAGTTCTTCGGCTGGCCGCAACGACCGCCTAAAGACGCGTTCTCAATCGCTGAGATTGGGTAAGCGCCGCGTGAATTTTCAGCCAACGTATTGTCGAAGAAATCAAGCTCGCGCGTATCGTCATCCATGACGACATTTTCCAAAACCGTGCCCCACATTTTCGTGGTCGCATAAATCTCCGGCTCATTCTCTGGCGAAAGATTGATCATCTTCGCGTAGCAGCCACCCTCGAAGTTGAAGAGGCCATTTTCAGACCAGCCATGCTCGTCATCCCCGATTAGGGTACGGCCCGCATCAGCAGACAGCGTCGTCTTACCTGTTCCAGACAGGCCAAAGAATATCGCCGCATCATTATCGCCGCCATCATTCACCGAACAATGCATCGGCATGACGCCTTTTGTCGGCAAAATATAGTTCAGGATTGTGAAGACAGATTTCTTCGTTTCGCCTGCATAGCTCGTCCCGCCAATCAGAACGATTTTTTTGGGAAAGTTGACCGCAATCACGGTCTCAGAAACCGTGCCATGTTTCGCAGGATCAGCGCGGAAGCTTGGCGCATTAATGATCGTGAACTCATGCGCAAACGTCTCGTACTCAGCGGCAGTTGGAATGCGCAGCAAGTGACGGATGAACAGGCTATGCCAAGCATATTCAGTGACGACACGCACTGGGGCACGGTGATCTAAATCAGCGCCGCCAAACAATTCCTGCATGTATAGGTCTTTGCCTTTCAGGTGCGCGCGGAAGTCTTCCCACAGCGCATCAAACTGATCAGGCGTGATAGAGGCGTTATTGTCCCACCAAACAGTGTTCTCTGTCGTCTCATCGCGAACAGTAAATTTATCTTTGGCGGACCGCCCTGTGTGCTGGCCCGTCTTCACGACAAGCGCACCGCCCTGCGCAATTTGGGCATCCTCGTTCCGAACGGCTTGTTGGTACAAGCGCGGTTCAATCCAGTTCTTACGAACAGATGCCGCTTCGATGCCCAGATCGGCTAACTCTACATTTTGATGAGACACGATGGTTCCCCTTGGCTTGGCCAAACTAAGATAACAGCAACCGCCGTGCCGACGATCACCCAGTAATGATCGACGCATAGAACCAAAGCGCACTCGCGTTTCTACCCCCTAATCAAAGGTAAACGCTGTCAATTGGACGAACCTTTATAGAAACGCGTAAAAAAATGCAGTTGGAAGTAATCATCAGACATCGGACGATCAAATTGACCTCTAGATTCCTGAAAAAATGAAGCCTCGAACCTCGGGCTAAATCACGCCGCGCTTCAAATCGCGCAGAATCTGCCGAATCGGAGCAACCGCCTCAAGCGCTTCAACGCGCGCAGGCATCGGATCGCCGGTCAGTTCAGCTGCCAAAACAGAAGCCGCCCAAGGCGCCCAAGTAAAACCGCGGGAACCATAACCTCCAGCGGCGTAGATACCTTCGCGGTCGCATTGTACCGCAAGAGGCTTCCATTGCCGGCGCTCTAGCACTGACCGCTTCTCTATCAAAGCCGCCACATCTGGCACCGCACCAATCAGAGGCAAGCGGTCTGCCGTGGTCGCCCTTACCCCGGAACGCGAATAGACTTCAGCGCGCCTCAATTCTTGAAACCAGTAAGGGGCCAGTTCATCCAAAGCCTCTGCGTTGGCTTGGCGGGCAATCTCTGACACTTCTGGCTGCTCGCCACCATGGCCTTCAAACGTCGCGCCCCACAAACGCTGCTGTCCACTCGCCAGTGCGTAATGCCCCGCAGCCAAAGCACTTGGCGGGGCGTCCACGTCAGACTCGATCCAGTCCACCTGCCCCAAACGCCCCGTCAAACCGAATTCTGGCAACGTATTCTGCATATGCCAGCCATCCGCCAAAATGACCGCGTCAAAGCCTTCGCCATTTACAGACCGGGCTTCAATATCAACTTCAGCCAAACGCCCCCATTGAACGTTTATACCCTTGAGCAATGCAGGCAGAAGCAGTGAAGGCCGCACGATCATCGCGCCTTTGTGCAAGACGCCGCCATCACGAACTGCTTCAAGCTGATCCAACCCCAAGGGCGGGTCAGCCAACACTTTAGCAAACCGATCCGCCTCTTTCATATCTCTCGGGCGATGAAAAACCTCAGTTTGTTCAACACCGGGCAAACCGCGATAGAATTGCTGGGCGGCGAGATAAGCATCAATCAAAAGCCTTGCTTGAACCGTATCACCGGCATCTAGACGCGGCATGACAAGCGCTAAAGGGTTGCCGCTTGTCCCTCTCGCAGGGCCATCGGCGGTATCGAATAAAGTCACGTCCAATCCACGCCGTTGCAGCGTGTAGCCTAAGCATGCTCCCGATATTCCAGCACCAATAACCGCAACACGTTTGGCGCTTGTTTGCGCTCGTCCCAAGACGCCGCTGACCGCCGCTGCATCGCGCGCATACCGCGCCTCCAAGCGCTGGCGTTTACGCCCGAAGCCCGGAACCCGTTCGACTTCAAAGCCCGCACTAGCGAGACCGCGCCTAACTGCGCCAGCAACTGTAAATGTTCCAGCCCTCGCCCCCGAAGCTGACCGCTCTGCGATAAGTGGCCACAATCTCTCATCCCACATGGCTTCATTTTTTGCCGGACTAAACCCGTCAAGAAACCAAGCATCAGCCTTAAATCGCGATTGCGGGAGTGTATCCTCAATCAGTCCGACATGCAGCGTCAGCGTTAGCCGCTCTTCTGCCCAGACGATTTGGCGAACACCTTTCGCACGAACCGGCCAATTCTCGCATAGCTTTGCAGAAAGCTCCGACAGTTCGGGCCATGGCTTCAGCGCTTGTTCAACATCCTCTCGGTCAAGCGGAAAGCCTTCAAAACTGACGAAATGCAACCAACCGGCCTCGCCGCGCGTTTGCTGCCACAGCTGCCAAGCGGCGAGGAAGTTTAGCCCCGTGCCGAAGCCCAGCTCGCCGATCGTAAAGCTTGGACGCCCCTGCCAACCTTCAGGCAAACCGCAACCCGACAGAAATACTGCCCGCGCCTCTTCCAGCCCATCCTCAACCGAGTAATAGACGTCGCCCACTCGTTCATCGACGGGGGTTCCATCATCTTTCCATTGCAGATCAGGTCGGGGCGGTAATCTCATCCCTCGCCCTTAGCCCTATAAAGGGTCGCTATCCAGCATCCAAAGCGCGTTGCTAATCAATCCACGCCCGATCGACTTTCCATTTTGAAATCATAACCGCAAATCATCACCGCCAGATCATGCAAACAAAATCAGCCTATTGCCCGAACCCCGGATTACCTGTTTTACTCAAGCGCAAGAGATTTGCAGGGAGCGTTCCGTGGGTGCATTAATGAAGATTGTTGGCGTGCTATTCATGCTGTTTGCTTTGCTCGCCGCGATTGGCGGGATAGCCAACTTAGCGACCGTCAACGCAGTAAATTCAAGCTATTCTGCTGGGTATGCAATCGGTACCATTATCGGGGGCTTGTTCTTCATTGGGCCACTTTTTGGGCTCGGGCTGATACTCTTCAATCTCCCAGGCTACATTCGAAAACAGGCCGAAAAAGGTCATCTAACAAGGGCTTTTGACTGATATGGCAGATATACAAATCACGAGAGACGATAGCGAAACTGGCGGCCGCTACTCAACAATGGTGAACGGCGAAGAAGCCGAGATGACGTATTCACGGGCAGGGAAAAGCCGCATCATTATCGACCATACCGGCGTTCCCGACTCGATGCGCGGGCTCAAAGTTGGGCTGGCATTGGTTGAACAAGCCGTCAAAGATGCACGGGCTGAAAACTTCAAAATCATCCCACTTTGTCCGTTTGCCAAGGCAATGCTGGATAAGCATCCGGAATGGCAAGACGCAGTTCAATAGTTCGTATTTAAGGTAGTTCGCGTTGGGCAACTAAGCTGAAGGAAAGATAATTATGAGACATAAACTAATTGCCATTGCTGCGACAATTGCCATGACGGCCTGTGATGGCGCTCCACCGAATGAGAAAATCCTAACCGGCCTGTGCACAGATCTTTTCGATGGGGATGCTCAACTCATCAAAGTTTTGGTTAGCGATATCAACCTAACGGTGCCCGAGTTCTGTGGCTGCTACGCTAAAACGATCCTCGCCGATCCTGAAAAAACGGCTCTACACAAGGATGCCGTGAACGCCATCGTTGAAGTTCGCAAGGCTGAAGGCCTCGGGGCAGAACAGGCCGCATCCAAAGTTGAAGACATGATAAAAAACGGCGAGATTGATACGTTTAACGCCGAACAGCTGGATAGCACCGGTGATGACTTCCAAGATATCGGCGAAGCGTTCGAAGACACAGGATCGTGCCCGGCAACATAGCGTTTAGCTCTCGTCTGGACTGAACTGAAAGTGCTTCATTTTCGCGACAACGTCCTTAAGAGGACGCATCGCGCGGCCATCAGAATGGATCATAACGGCGGTTATACGCCCTTCGGCAATCACTTCATCGCCCCTCAGACATGTCTGCTCAAACCGCATCCGCGCGCCTTTCACACCAATGCTGCGCGTCCGAATTTTCAGTAGATCATCAACCCGCGCCGCGCGCTTATAATCCACCTCAACATTTGTCAGCGTAAATGCAGCAGGCTCATCGCGCGACAGCAAATCCTGATGGCTAACACCCGCATCGCGTAAAAAGTCTGAGCGACCACGCTCAAAAAAACGCAGATAATTGGCATGATAGACCATGCCCGTAAAATCGGTGTCCTCGTAATAAACGCGGATATCGATCCAGTGCTGGGCTTGGGTATCAAATGGTGGTGGCAAGTGGGTCATATCGCAAGCCTAGCCGATTTCGGATTGCTTTGTCCTGCGAAGAAACGGCACATTTAGATTTAATTGGGTCGCTGCCCGCCACACCCATTCCAGCGGACCATACTGGAAGAAGCGCATCCAGATGGCAGCCAAGACCAACTGAAAAGCAAAGCCTCCCAAACCGATCCAGAACAAATGAACTGACGTCAAATCATCATGCAGCCCGAATCCAAACCCATACAAAATTGGCACCATGACGAGAGATTGCCCGACATAAAGACTCAAGGTCATTCTACCCCCAGCCGCGAAGGCTTTCAGGACATAATGCCCCCCAAACTGCCATATTAAAACAAATGCCGCCACTTGCGCCGCCATGAACGTGCTATCGGACCAGCTTTTCAAAAGATGATCGACATAAATATCTGTTGAGCCAGCTTCACTTGCCTGAAACAGCGATACAAGCTGAGAATGCCAGTTCAGCAGGATGAACGTTATTATTGTGGTGAGAAGAAATATACCGATTGTTTCGCGTCTAAATCTCTGCGGATTTCGAAAGAACCCTATCCGACCAAGCACCTGACCGAAGATGAAAAGTCCAAGAATTTGGGATACGCGGCCACTTTCAATATAGAACGACCATTTCTTGAGATTACCGGTGATCGCATTCGCATTTATCGTCTCAGCAAAAGTTCCGGAGAGATAAGTCGAGAGTTTGTAATCATTATAATAATGCGGCATCGACATCGCCCACTCAGCCCCGTTCAAGCCGGCCAGAATGCGCCATAGAAGCGGTAAGTTGAGCATGAATAAAGCCGCTATGAGCAACAAAATCCAATTCTTGGATATCCGATTAAGTGGCACAAGAATGACACCTAAAACTGCTAATGGTACCAATATATCACCGCGATAGATCAGCGAGTGCCCATATCCAATCACCGCTAACAGCGCCAACCGCCATAGAAAGCGCCCACCATACGCTTCACCGCGTTTCGACGCACTATCCATGATAATCGCAAAACTAAGCCCAAAGCACAGCGCGAACAGAGCAAACGATTTGCCCGCAAAAATCGAAAGCGTTTGATCACGCAATTCGCTTGGAACTGGATTGGCCCAGTAAAGCTCAAAAACTTCGACGCAGTGCACCATGAACAAGCCAAAGAGCGCAAACCCACGCACAGCATCTATAAGTACAACTCTAGATGATGCATTATTCTGTTTTAAATAGTTCGTCATATTAGCAGCCTTTGACAGAGGAATAATCAATCCTGTCTTACGCTGTCAACGCCTTAACTTTAGTGCCTGAAGTGACGCATACCGGTCAACACCATTGCAAGGCCAGCTTCATCGGCCGCCGCAATGACTTCATCGTCGCGGATTGAGCCGCCCGGTTGAATAATGGCGCTCGCACCTGCCGCTGCCGCTGCCAACATGCCATCAGCGAACGGGAAAAACGCATCTGACGCGGCTACACAGCCTTGCGTGCGAAGCATATCAAAGCCTTCTTTTTCCTTAGCATCTTCGGCTTTGCGTGCCGCAATCCGGGCACTATCAATCCGGCTCATCTGCCCTGCACCAATGCCAACAGTTGCACCATTTTTTGCATAGACAATCGTGTTGGACTTTACGTGTTTCGCGACACGCCATGCAAACAGGAGATCATCGAGTTGCTGCGCTGTCGGCGCTATCTTCGTGACGACTTTCAAATCATCTTTACTGATCCTGCCAAAGTCTCTGTCTTGGACTAGAAGTCCGCCAGCCACGGTCTTCACAAACGTACCTGACGATGACGGGTCCGGCAGGCCATCGGTCAAAAGCAGGCGCAGGTTTTTCTTCTTGGCAAAAATTTCTAACGCTGCGTCATCAGCGCCCGGTGCGATAACAACTTCCGTGAAGATCTGGCTGATCTCCAAGGCCGTCATCCCATCAAGTGGCCGGTTAAGCGCAACAATGCCCCCAAACGCCGACGTGCTGTCACATGCCAGCGCCTCACGGTAGGCCTCGATCACGCTGCCCGCTTGCGCCACACCGCAAGGGTTGGCGTGCTTAATAATCGCTACAGCTGGCACGTCATTGCCGAGCTCACCGATCAGCTCATAAGCGGCATCGGTGTCATTGATATTATTGTAGGATAGCGCCTTGCCCTGCACTTGCTTTGCCGTTGCAACGCCGGGGCGGTTTTCGCCCGTGACGTAGAATGCAGCTTTCTGGTGAGGATTTTCGCCATACCGAAGCGCCTCATTCAACTTCCCGCCAAATCCGACCCAGTCCGGCGCGCTGTCGTCCAGCTGTTTGGCATACCAATTCGAAATCGCCGCATCATAAGCCGCTGTGCGGGCGTAAGTTTTCGCCGCCAACTTACGACTAGTATCGCGGCCAACACGCCCGCCAGCACTCGCCATTTCAGCCAGCACGGCGTCCAGATCACCGCCATCGGTACAAACTGAAACCGAGTCGCCATTCTTCGCGGCGGCACGCAGCATGGCTGGGCCACCTATATCGATATTCTCAATACAATCCTCAAAGTCCGCGCCAGAAGCGACGGTCGCCTCAAACGGGTAGAGATTGATATAAACCAGATCGATCGCTTCAATGCCGTGCTTGTCCGCGTCGGCTTTGTGGCTCTCATTATCGCGCAAATAAAGCAGACCGCCATGCACTGCTGGGTGCAGGGTCTTAACACGGCCATCCATCATCTCTGGATACCCTGTTAGGTCAGCGACATCTTTAACAGCAAGGCCAGCGGCTTTAAGCGCCTTTGACGTGCCGCCTGTGGAGACAAGCTCAACTCCCATATCCACAAGGGCTTGCGCCCGCTCAACCAGCCCTCCCTTATCTGAAACAGAAATAAGAGCGCGGCGAACTTTAGTAGCTTGGGTCATTTAAGAGCGGCCTTCAGGGGCAAGAGCTGAACACGCCGTTCGCCTATCATGAGTCCGCCCATCGTCAACAGATGGCGCTGCCTAATCGTTATATTCAGGCGGCGTGTATCCCGGCACGAGCAGAGCTTCGTCGCGTTTCCGCGCTCCGGCAAGCGTCAGAAGAGACGCAAGCGTCTTATCAAATCCAGGCGGTTTCTTTAGACGACTCTCTGGAGCAACTTTATTAAGTCCAGCAATTCCGGTTTCAATCAAGCGCTCGTCGGCGTAAGTCAGCTCTTCGTGCAGCTTTTCACCAGGCCGCAACCCGGTCGTACGGATTTCAATATCCTGATCTGGCACCATGCCCTTCATGCGGATCATAGCCTCTGCAAGCGCGCGAATGCGGATCGGCTCTCCCATGTCCAAAACATAAAGCGACGCCTCACCTGGCGCGCCATTATGGGCCGTGCCCTGCAGCACCAAAGAGGATGCCTCCTCAACCGTCATAAAATAGCGAGAGACCTCATCATCGGTCAGGGTCACGGGTCCACCGGCCTTAATCTGACGCTCAAACAGCGGAACAACGGAACCAGACGACCCAAGGACGTTTCCAAATCGAACCATGGAAACCGCCAAACTCGTATTCCGCGCGCGATACGCGACAGATAACTCTGCAAGTCGCTTCGTCGCCCCCATCACATTATCTGGATCAACAGCCTTATCTGTGGAGATAAAGACAAAACGCTCCAACCCAGCTTCGATCGCCACATCGACCGCATTGATTGCGCCGCCAACATTGGTCAAAATCGCTTCACACGCATTCAGTTCCATAAGCGGAACGTGCTTAAGTGCCGCCGCATGGATCATGATATCAGGATTGGCAATTTCAACGATCTGCCGAAGGCGCACAGGATCACGCACGTCTCCGATCTGAGTGTATAAATCGAGCTCTGGAAACTTCTCACGAAGGGTTAGATCAATCGCATAGAGATTATATTCTGAAGCATCATAGAGGGTTAGCTGGGTTACACCCATCGCAGCGCACTGCTGAGCAAGCTCAGATCCAATCGTGCCACCTGCGCCGGTGACGAATACGCGTTTGCCCGCAAACAATGCGCGAACCGGCTCATCTTCCAGATATCGTATCGGGCGTGCCAACAAATCTTGTGGTTTTACAGGCTGCAAGTGTAGGCCATCGCTGCCAGTCCCAAGTGCCATGACCTCCGTGCCGTGGCTCGCAGCTTCTTTAAGCAGCGCGCTCATAAGACCGCGTTCACGTACATCGCCAGCCACAGCGATCCAAGGCGTCCGGCCATAGCGCACCTTCAGAACTTCCAAAACAGTTCCAAGCTTCTCCAGCCCGCCCATCACAGGGACCCCGCGAATGGCCCGTCCAGGTTCAGCGCCTTCAACTTCTAAAAGCCCCAGAATGCGAACAGGCGCACCGCCTTTTACTGCGCGCATTTCACGCAAAATGTCTGCTGCCTTAGATGCGCTCGCCACAAGAATGGCAGGCGGCGCGTCTGCTCTGGCAGCCTCGAATATCTGGAAGGGCTGCCGTGTAGACCGCGACAAGGCGAACATGCGCCCCGCAAATATCAATGTCACCCAAATGATTAGGGCCAGCAGCAAAGCCGTTCGCGGAAACCCGATCAAGCGGTTCCAGATAAACAGGATTGGTAGAAATAAGAGAGCGGCCAAAACAACCGCTTGAATAATCCGCAATGCATCCGGCCAACCAGAATGCCGCCACACCTGCTTGTGAACATCTAGCGTATAGAAAGACGTGAGGGCGGCGAGACCAAAAACACCGGATGCAATTGCACCATTCAACAGCGCGCTATCTGGTGCACCTTCCGTCGTTGCCCATCTAATCGCGACAGCAACCGCCATCGCCACCACTGCAGAAATGACGTCAAACCCGAGTGTAAGGGCCATTGCCCGACGTGCTTCGCCTTGTGGTGTCATGCGCCCGGTACTTTCAGAAAAGCCCACCGAATACAATTTGGCGGTCCAGATCCATCACTATTGGGTTGCGCCTTCCCGCTTAGAACGATCTGTTCACTGCGTTCAACGATGCCGCGCCCAAGATAAATCGTTTCTTCAAGACGGGCGCGGGCATGACTGGTCTTAAACCGCCATTTTACGCCCAGATCACTGGTCAGAATAATCGCATTGCCTGCCGTCATAGCAGAAATCGTCGGATGCAAATGGAACCTTATCGCATAAGGGATCGGCGTTTCATCCTCTGCAATTCCAGCCGATACAGGCCGTGCTAACGAGTCTTCACCCGTCAGCCGTTTCCCATCGCCCGACATGAACAGGCGGCGGCGGTGGAGCAGTCCAAAATCGCGTTTGTAACCGCCATGCTGCGCATCCAGCCAAATTTCGTCTGCTTCTTCCAGACGCTTGGCCGAAATTCCATCTGGACCTTCTGGATAGAGTAAGCGTGTGTCGTCGTTTGCCACAAAGGATGACGAATCTTTGTCCTGAAGCACGAGCGTAGAATGAGCACTGGTGCGGCGCACCGCAGCGCGGAACGTAATGTCGATTTCAGGGCTACATCCGCACGACGTAATTATACGCGCCTCACCATCATGCAGCTCAAACCCAAGCGCGCCAGCATGGGCTTTGTCACCAAACGGGCGTTCGGGGGCAGCGCCAGCATCTAACACCAGCAACGTTTTGCCTTTTTCCAATTTGTGGAAGCCAGATTTCGGCGCGACGCTAAACTTACGCGGCGGCTCGATCATATGATTAAGCACAGCATCAACCGCTTCTGGCCAGCGCTCATCGCCATCATGGAATGGTAAAACACCGCCATCCGCCGCTTTGAAGAACGAAACCATCCCGCCAATCCGGGCAACCCAGCGTTCAATAAACTCTGGCACGTCCCGGTCACTGCGTAACAACACGTCTTGGACCGTAATCAAATCCGCCAAGCAACGCAGCGCTCGCGCAGGTGAGCGGCTCACATGCCCACCATCCGGCAAGAACTGCGCCGTACACTCGCTATCGAGGCGCATCAATGCCCCGTCCAGGCCTTTGCCCCGGCCGAGGCAAACCGCATGGACAACACCCAGCGTACTGCCGCGCCATCGCGCATTAGGCTCGACTTCGCCATCAACCAAGGCAAGAACATGCCGAACCTGACGGCCAAGCGTTTCAAGTCTTAGCTCGCACGCAACAGGATCGCCCTGTTCAAACAAAGCAGCGCCGCACCGCATCCAGTTCCAAACCCGATCACCCGCACAGCCCGTGCGCCATGAGAACCCGTCAAATCGGCCAAAATTCTCAATCCAATCGTCAACAATAAGATGAGCGCGATCGATGCCAGCTTGGCCTTGCGTGAACAGGTCAGCGAGCCAATCAAAACGGTGCAAGCGATTGGCATAGTGGCGGCTAGGCATCGCCACACCCCATGGCGCCACGCCATCTTCGATTGTCACACGGTCAGTCCCAATCCGCCAAATACCGCGCATCAGTGTTTCGCCGCGCAGTGTGTCAGGCGGGATAATCTGGCGCATATGCAAACCAAATCCGTCCGGCGCAGACCCAGCAATCTTCAATCTATGGACGGCAGAAACTTTTGCATCTTCACCCGGCTTGCCTGCAAAACGGTCCCAAAGCGCAGCATCGTCCGCATCACTGCGGCGAGGTCTCTGCCCGTCTGATCGTTTGGCATCCGCCATTAATGTGTCTCACAAACTCTACTTAGGATCGCAGTGATGCAATATTCGCAGCATACTGGCTTGGACCACCCTTGAATACTGCTGACCCTGCAACGAGAGCATTTGCCCCCGCAGAAATAATACGTTGAGCGTTATCTGGTTTCACACCGCCATCAACCTCAAGAAAGATCGCACGTCCAGTTTGTTCAACTTTTGACCGCAATTGTTCAATTTTGCGCAATTGGCTTTCAATAAAGCTCTGACCACCAAAGCCCGGGTTCACAGACATCACAAGGATCATGTCGATGTCGTCAATCACGGGATCAATTATGTCAGCAGGCGTTCCCGGGTTTAATGCCACGCCCGGCTTCATGCCCGCTGCCCGAATAGCTTGCAGTGTTCGGTGCAAATGCGGACCAGCTTCTGGATGCACGGTCAATATGTCCGCGCCAGCATCGGCAAAAGCTTCGATATAGGGGTCGACAGGCGCGATCATCAGGTGAACGTCAAACGGCTTATTTGAATGCGGACGTAGCTTCTTGATGATTGGCGGGCCAAATGTCAGGTTCGGCACAAAATGGCCATCCATAACATCGACATGGATCATATCCGCGCCTGCTTCATCGATACGCCGAATTTCAGCACCGAGTTCAGCAAAATCAGCGGACAGAATGGACGGGGAAATCAGGACATCACTCATTTCTGACGCCTAAAACGGAACCGCCGCCAGCACAAGGCTGACGGCGGCAATCTATTTGTAAAGGTCAGACCAATTTCAATAAGAAATTAGTACTGAACTGGAACCACGTAAGCACCATCTTCACGGAACTCTACGTTCACGCGCTGGCCCGGACGAATGTCCATATCAGCTGGCTGGATGAACGCTTTGACGTTGCCGTCATTGAACTCAACCGTGACGGCTGTACCTTGCTTGGTCCCGACACCGACACCGATCATATTACCAACGATGCCGCCAAGAACCGCGCCGCCTATAGCGCCCGCAGTTTGTGCTTTATCACCGCCGCCGATTTCAGAGCCACCGATGCCGCCAAGGACAGCACCTGTTGCGGTACCGATAATCGAACGGTCAGGTTTGATCGTTACGGCGCGAACATTGGTCACCGTGCCGGGCTTAACAGTCATGGCATAGCCGACTGCACCGGCGCTTACCGTATTTGCGCTGTTCGATGTTGCACAGCCTGTAACCGCAAGAGTCATCGCAGCAAACGCGCCAGCCATAAGTTTACTAGGTGCCATTTTGGCAGAAACTTGATTAGTCATAGTATTGTGCTCCTTTGCACGAGTTGACGTCGCCTATTCTGACGAGATCGCGTGAACTCTGTATGAACCCGATAAGGCATAATAGAGGCAATATCGCCCAAGTTCATGACAATTTTGACAGATTACACGGTAATACGCGAAATATAGAAGGCGTCATGGCCGAACACTTTGCCCGGCAGTGTTAATAGATCACCGTATGCCGTCACCGCGCTCTCAAAGCCCGGAACCTCATCACTCTGAATTGCTGAGCGCTTTCCTAGTCCTTCGTTTAGAACCCGCTCGACAAGCTCTACACCTTCGTGTGGCAGAGGCGAGCAGACGCAATACACAAGCGACCCGCCCGGTTTCAGCATTTTCAAAGCGGATCGAAGCAAGCGTTCTTGAATATTTGGAAAACGCAAAGCGTCCTCTTCAGACTTGATCCACGCCCCTTCAGGGTGTCGGCGCATGGTTCCAAGCGCTGAGCATGGTGCATCCAAAAGGATACGGTCAACTGGCTCAGCAGGCGTCCAAGAAGTTGCATCCGTAAGCACACTTTCGACCTGACCGTGAAATCCAGTGCGCCAAAGGTTCTGCTTCAAACGTTTCAGCCGAGGCTTAGATCGATCAATCGCTGTGACGCGCGCGCCTGTCGCTGCAAGCTGCATTGTTTTACCGCCCGGGGCCGCGCAAATATCGAGGACTGTTTCACCCTCTTTCGCGCCCAGCAATCTGGCCGGCAGGGCCGCTGCAACATCTTGAA
>JAQWGO010000071.1 GCA_029238175.1 Henriciella sp.
CGGCTGTGGTCGCAGCCATATCAGCTCTGATGATTGAAGACCCCGATGCGCTCGTGCTGCTCCTACCATCAGATCACCATATGGCTGACCCAGAAGGCTTCAGGGCCGCTATCGCTGCAGCCGCCCCCGTAGCGGCGCAAGGCAAGATAACGACGTTCGGAATTTCTGCTCGCAGCCCGCACACTGGCTATGGCTATATCCGCCAAGGTGAACAGATTAGCGGCAACGTGCGCGAATTCGACACTTTCGTAGAAAAGCCTGACCGCGAAACCGCTCAATCCTATCTCGATGATGGGCGCTATACATGGAATGCGGGCATCTTCCTCTATCCAGTAAAAACTATGCTGGCAGATTTGCAGGCCCACGCCCCTGACATTCTAGCCGAAAGTAAGAAAGCCTATGACGCAGCGCGCATTGACGGCCCAAGCGTGCACTTAGATGCCGCAGCCTTCGAAAAAATCCGCAGCGTCTCGATTGACTATGCCGTTATGGAAAAAACCACCAATGGCGCGGTTTACGCCCCACTAGAATGCGGATGGGATGATATTGGATCTTGGACAGCTGTTGCCGCGCTTTCCGCCGCTGACTCTAACCCTGATCCTATGGTGATTGAAGTCGATACCAAAGGTTGCCACGTTCAGAGCGATGGCAAAATCCTAGTTACCGCTGTTGGCGTCGAAGACCTTGTCATTGTTGCACACGACAATATCGTACTGGTGTCCCACAAGGATCACGCCCAAGGCGTCAAAGCCGTCGTTGAAGAGCTTAGATCAGCCGGAATGACCGACTTCATCTAACGGATTATCCGCCCAAACCAGCTTCGGCCAGCGCTTTCAAAGCGCGATAATCTTCGTCATACTTAATAACCCAGCCTGACATACGCGATAGCGGGAAAAACCCAATCTCGCCATGGAATGTCGCGCAGCGTCCGGCTTCATGTTCAGTAATATAAGATTGCGGCTTCCACCCTGTCAGCGACCATGACAGGCGTTGAATTGGCTCCAATGCCTGTGTCATACCCATATCCGTAAAGTCGAAATTCAGCTCTTTGCAGCCCATCATACAGTGGATCTGCTCATCAACACCTGACAGCAATGTATCATGCTTGCCCTTCTTCATTTCATCAACGAAGGCGTTGATCTCATCAGGGTGCAAAAGCGGTGCTATTGAATGCATCTGCACCAGATAATCGCAGTCATGGTTTTTCAAAAACTCATGCACAAACACTTCGGACGTCGCCGTATCCACCGAAAGCTCTTCAGGACGCCTATGGAAATTAACGCCTTCCGCTTTGGCAAGATCACCAAACACATCGCTTTCAGAATTGACCCAAACCTCATCAAAGCAATCTAGAGCTTTGGCTTTGCGCATCGCGCGCACGATCATCGGCACGCCATCAATCTCCAGAAGGTTCTTCACCTTCAAGCGCTTAGAGCCGTACCGCGCTGGAATCATACAGATGACTTTGCCCATGAAATTATCCTCAAATTCTGGTTCGGCGGTGTCTCTTGCGAACAGCTGCCGATTTGGCAACGCCTTCCCGCGACGTTGGCTCTAGTCGCCAGCGTTCAAAAATGGTCCATAGGACCAGAAACAGATATGTCAGGGACAATCATGACCGACCAGATGCAGCACGTCGCGCTAACGACTTATTGTGAGGGCGCGCCCAAACTTTCCGACTTCGCAGTTGAAACAAAAGACGCTCCAACCCCAAATGAGGGTCAATTCCGTGTACGTCATGTCTTCAACTCTGTGGATCCCGGCACGCGCTCCCGCCTGTCTGGCGGCGACAGTTATGCCGCTGCCCTTCCCCTTGGCAAACCGATAGACGGGTTCAGTGTCGGCGTGGTCGATATGTCTGAGAACCCTGAATATCCGGTCGGCACAAAAGTCTTTTGCGCCGGCGGGTGGCGCACCCATACAATACAAACAGGTAAAGGCTTCATCGACAAAGTACCTGAAATTCCGGGCATCCCGCTATCCCTATGGATTGGTGTCCTCGGCGTGCCAGGCCTAACCGCGTGGTTCGGACTGAAGACCGTCGCAAAGTTCAAAGCAGGCGACCGCGTCCTCGTCACGTCTGCTGCTGGCCCCGTTGGCGCAACAGCAGGCCAGCTCGCCAAAGCGAGCGGCGCAGAACAGGTGATCGGCATCGCTGGCAGCGACACAAAGTGCAAGTGGCTGGTAGAGGAGGCTGGCTTCGACCACGCGATCAACTACAAAACCACGCCTGACCTCGATGCCGCAATTCGTGAAGCGATGCCAAAAGGCGTCGACGTATTGTTTGACAATGTCGGCAACGCAATGATCAACCGCGTCATGCCGATGATGCGCCTAAATGGCCGGATATGTGTCTCGGGCCAGGTCGCCGATTATAACCTAACCCCGGAAGAAACACCCGGTATCGTCAACACAAAACCCTTCATCACCCACCGCATTAACATGCAGGGCCTCGTCGTGTTTGACTTTGCCCGCGAGTTCCCAATTGCGCTAAACGAAATGGCCACCTTGATAGGCAAAGGCGAGTTAAAACTCAAAGAAGAACGCTTCGAAGGCATAGACAAAATGCCGGAAGCCTTCTGCGGCCTGTTCAGAGGCGAAAACTTTGGCCGCCGGGTTGTGAAAGTTGGAGACGAATAATGACCACCCCGTTCGACATCACCAAAGAAACCTATACCCGCTTTGAGTTTGCGCGCGATGGCAAAATCCTGACTGCCTCCATCGTATCCGACCACCCCGTCAACGGCGTCGATGCTGCCATGCATGAAGAGTTTGGCCGCGTCTTTTCCGAGCTACAGCGCGACAGCGAAAGCGACATCATCATCCTAACCGCCAAGGGCCGCGCCTTCTGTGCGGGCGGGGACTTTGATTGGTTTGATGAGCAGATCGCAAACCCCGCAAAGTTCCGCGATATTGCATGGGAGGCAAAGCGCATCGTCTCCTCCATCCTCGAAATGGAAAAGCCGATCATCTGCCGCCTAAACGGCGCAGCCGGGGGCCTCGGCGCCACGATTGCCCTCCTCTGCGACATCATTATCGCGGATGAGAAAGCCTTGATCGGCGATCCACACGTCAAAGTCGGCCTTGTCGCGGGCGACGGCGGCGCGCTGATCTGGCCGCAACTGATCGGCTATGCCAAAGCCAAAGAACTGCTGATGACAGGCGACATGCTGAAAGCCAGCGAAGCTAAAGAGCTAGGCCTCATCAACTATGCCGTCCCGACCGAGGAGCTGGACGCCAAAGTCGCCGAACTCGTCGGCAAGCTACAAGGCAACCCCCGCTGGGCCGTCCGCTGGACGAAAACGGTAGTGAACATTCCTCTCCGCGCGCTGGCCGCGCAAATGATGGACGCCGCCATCGGCTGGGAAAGCGTCTCAAACATCCACGATGACCGCAAAGAAGCGGTCGCAGCGTTCAGAGAAAAGCGAAAACCAAACCTGACGGGAGAATAAGCCTTACTCTTTAGGGCATTCTACTGTCTATCGACCGTCGCCTCCATATGTTGTACCCAGTATAGAGAACAAAGCACTATTCTGAGAGATAGCTAAAAGCTGACCCTCACAAAAAGCCCAACTTCGAGGAGCAAAATTCCCCGCAAACAGTACGATTTGGCCTAAAAATGGTTCTGATATATCAACCACCAGTAGTTTAACTTCTGAACCCACAGTGAGTTCACACCCTAAATTTCTGATAATGACTCTTGAGAAATAATCAACTGAAATTTCTATAAGGGCAAAAACTTATTCAACCTAAAGTCTGCGCATAATTGGCTTGCAATTTCGCAGCCAAAAAAATAAGCGTTTTAAAACAATGGGCTAGCTACACAACGCGCTGAGCTTTTATTATAACTCCAGCTCACACAACGTAGAAACTTATTGGAACCAGTATAAATTAATTAATAATAACTAGGATCAAAAACTGACAGCACTGTTGTAGGCGCCTCAAAATTCGGCGTATCATTAACGTTATGACTATCGAAAACGTGTCCAATCCAAATCTGCCTGCTATTATAGTAGAGCCTCCTTCCGAAACGTCCTAAATCTATTCAAGAACTTGGTTCGCGACTTCTCTAAACGGGCAGATATTACCGATGCCAGAACTACTTGAAATACAGTTTATCACTAAGCACAAACTACAAACAGTTGCAGCGGTTATCGCCTACCACTGCACCGCTGATGATGTAATTTTGCTTGAGGGCACTTTGGCAGCGGGAAAGACAACTTTTGTTGGATATATCGCTGAAGCATTAGGTGTAACAGAAGCTGTTGCCAGCCCCACCTATACAATTGCTCATACGTACACATCTAAATCTATGCCCATCCTGCACATGGACGTGTATCGGCTTTCGGGCGTGGATGAGTATAAAGACCTTGGGTTTGAAGAAGAGTTTGAGCACCATTTGACCATTATCGAATGGGGCAAAAAAGTTGAAAGACTACACCCAGACAACCTGACCATCACGCTTGAGATTGATAAAGACGATGACGAGTTGCGGACCATCACATTCGCCTACTCATCTAAACGCTGGGCACCCGTCTTGTCAGATATATCTGCTGCACTAGAGAGTTAGCCAATGTCTATTGGCCTTCTTATCGATACATCCACGCAAGCGCGGTATGTCGCTCTTGCGGGTGCCGACGCTGACGTGAGCCGGTTTGATATCGGTGCGCGCGATGATTTGGCGACAAGCCTTCCAGAGGCGATCAAATCGCTTTTAAGCAACGCTGCGATCAGCCTGCAAGACGTTACTTTTATCGCCGTGAATATCGGGCCGGGTGGGCTTAGTGCAACGCGGTCTGGTGTGTCCTTCGCCAACGCGCTGCGCTATGGGTTAAGCATCCCATTAATCGCTATTCGCCGGTTTGAAATCATCGGCTCATACGGTCATCAAGTGAGCAAAAAATCGGTACTTTGCGTTCAACGCGGGCCCGAAGGGCAAGGATTTGTGGCCGTCTATGACGAGACCGGGCTGCACTCCAACAGTTTTGGCGAGCTAGATGATATCCTTGAATGTACCCCGAACCTGACATTGAGCCGCGTCCTCATTGGGCAATTACCCAAAGGGGCACCGGATCGACTGCTAGAGATGGACATAGTTTCGAGCGACGATCTTGAAGCTTTAAGCAAAACCTTCGCTGAGCTTGCAGTTCAAAAACTGGCGAGCGGCGACGGCGTCAATGAGCCCGTGCAAGCACTGAATGAGTCTTCGGTGGAGTTTGCATAATGGAAGCTGAAATCATCCTCGGCATTGAATCGTCTTGCGACGATACCGCGATTGCGATTGTGACACGCGAAGGCAAAGTTCTGGCATCCTCAATCGCGGGACAAGAAGACGTCCATCGCAATTTTGGCGGCGTCTACCCAGAGTTTTCCAGCCGCGCTCATGTGCAGTCCATCCTGCCCGCCATCCAAGACACGTTTGCGAAATCGGGACTAAATCCAGAAGACATCGATGCTATTGGCGTTACCCGCGGACCCGGCCTAATTGGTTCGCTCCTGATCGGGCTAACCACCGCCAGCGCCCTAGGTCTCGCATGGGACAAGCCGGTGATCGGGATCAACCATTTGCGCGGTCATTTGCGCAGCGCTGATCTCGAGGAAAAACGTTTGGAATACCCTGCCCTTATGCTGCTGGTTTCAGGCGGCCATACTTTGCTGGCTTATCTGCCAAACAAGACAGACATAAAAATCCTAGGCACCACACGGGATGATTCTGTCGGCGAAGCTTACGACAAAGTCGCCCGGATGATGGACCTCGGGTTTCCAGGCGGCCCAGAAATCGACCGCCTGGCAATGGCTGGTGAGGCTGTGATTAAATTTCCAAGGCCGCTCTTGCATGAAGGGCTTGAGTTCTCATTCTCGGGCCTGAAGTCATCAGTAAGACGCTATATCGATAGCGGCGAACCTTATGAGCCGCAAAATCTCGCTGCATCCTTCACTGCGGCCTGTATGGATGTCCTCGTCGCTAAATCGCGCAAAGCCATCAAAGCGCATGATGTAAAATCCTTCGCGATTGTCGGCGGTGTTTCGGCAAGCAAGCAATTGCGAGGCGTCATGGCCGAGCTTTGCGAGGAATTGAACGTAAAGCTCTGCGTACCGCCCCTGACATGGTCGACCGATAATGCCGCGATGATCGCTCTTGCGACATTCGACTATATCGACGCCGGGGTCATGCCAGAACCCAAAGGGACTGCGCGTCTATCCGCAGAAGACTATTAGTCGATCAAGACTCAACCTCTTCAAAGCCTGGCGGGGTAGAAACTTCGTCAATCAACTCCAAGCCAAAGCGCTGATCAGACAGCTTGCGCAATGAAGACAGGAATTGTTTGCCCGCCGACACGCCGTCGCCACTGAATTTGGTCGAAAGATCAGCAGACTTTGCATAAAGAGACTGCGCCACCTCAAAGTCGCTAGACGCTTCTGCGCAAGCGCCCATATTGTGCACGACAGCAGGCGCCTCGGGATATTCAGCGGACATCGAGGTCCACAAGCTACACGAAGCAAACGGGTCCTTGTGAGATATTTCAAGCGCCTGTTCAAAGCGTGGGTCAGCTTTCACCAAAGGATCTAATGCTTCGGTGATGAATGTCGCCTTCACCGTTGCATTGCGCGGTGCAATATCAACCCGGATAGGCCTTAGCGTCTCACTCAAAGCACTACGTATCAGGTCAGCTGGTGCGCCAAGACCGGCAAATTCCAGCGGATGTTCACCGTGACGGCGATATTTAATGCGGCCATCTTTACCTTCCCGGCCGATCTCATGGCAGTTTTCACGGCTGGCATCACCTGAATAGGTTCCTGTGAAAACGACATCCCCTGTATCCGCATCAATCAGGCGGGGCTGGACGCTAACAACGACACGTTCAGCGACACACAGCTCCTCAATATCAATCCGCGTTTCGCAATCGAATATGCCGTCCCATTCCACGCACTTACTTCGGGTGCGATAATGCTCGTCCCAGCTGTAATCATCAATGTTGACTTCGCCAGTATAGGTGCCGGCATAGTGCTCGCCCGGAACACCTGCGCGGAAGTCCGCAAGCGTAAACCAAGGCTGGCCATCAAATGTTGTATTCGCCAACATCGCTTCAAAGCGGCGCGCATACCAACGGCCCGCAGGACCACGAAAGCGATCAACCTGCACTGTCCGCGTCGCGGCGGCATCAGCGCTGGTCGCCATAAGTCGTGCTTCATACTCAATACCCGGCGTTGCACAGGCCGTGACGGCTGAAAGGGTAATTACACTTGCGAAGACTGACTTATTCATGACTTTCGTCCTTAGCTTTTATAACAGCAAGCTTGCGCGGCGGGCCTGAATACGACCTGAATACATTAGGTTATATATAGGGCAGGAACATGACGCCGGGGCAGTCTTGAAGCCCAGCACCGCACCCCGCACATAGATCAGGAACCAGAACACAGGATTTAGAATGTCTGATACTGCACCTCTATTTGAGCCGCTAAAAATCCGCGGCATGACGATACCCAACCGGATTGTTATGGCCCCAATGACACGTTCATTCTCGCCGGGCGGCGTACCGGGACAAGATGTTGTTGATTACTATGAGCGCCGCGGGAACGCAGATGTTGGCCTCATCGTTACTGAAGGTACAACCGTTGACCGCGGCGGCGCCTCAAACGATCCACGCGTCCCAAAGTTCCACACTGACGAGTCTCTCAACGGCTGGAAGAATGTCGTTGACGCCGTGCATGGCACACCGGGCAAAATCGCGCCGCAACTTTGGCATGTCGGCATGATGCGCAAGCCTGGTAGCGGGCCCTACCCTGACGCTATTTCAGACAGTCCGTCAGGCAAAACCCACAAAGGTAAGCAGGTTCAAGCCGAGCCAACTGATAGCGATGTTGCAGATATGGTCATGGCTTATGCGAATGCCGCTGGCGAAGCGAAACGATTAGGTTTCGACTCGATCGAAATCCACGGTGCACATGGCTACTTAATCGATGAATTCTTCTGGGGCGTGATGAACACACGCTCTGATAAATATGGCGGTGACCTAATCGATCGCGCGACATTTGCAGGCGAAGTGATCGCTGAATGTCGCAAGCAAGTTGGCGAAGATATGCCAATCATCCTGCGCTGGTCACAGTGGAAACAGCAGGAATACACTGCCCGCCTTGCTGAAAGCCCGAAAGAACTTGAAGCCTTCCTTAAAGTCTTTGTGGATGCTGGCGTTGATGTATTGCACGCATCACAGCGCCGCTGGTGGGAGCCTGAATTCCCGGAAGTGGACGGCCAAAACGGCATGAACCTCGCGGGCTGGTGTAAGAAGCTGACAGGCCTGCCATCAATCACCGTTGGTTCTGTTGGACTATCTTCAGACTTCACTGGATCATTCCAAGGCGAAGGGTCAAAAACCCGCCCAATCGCCGATGTGATTGAACGCCTCGACAAGGGCGAGTTTGACATGGTCGCGGTTGGCCGCGCCCTGCTTCAGGATCCACTTTGGGCGCAAAAGATCAAAGAAGGCCGCACCGAAGAGCTTGCAGACTATGACGGCAAAGCCCTGATGACTCTGTACTAGGCTAAACCAAATAGGCGGTTGGCGCGTAGACCTATTGCACAGACAATAGGAAACAATCATGCGCGCCACCGCCCTTCTAAAGCCCGCAATCGCGGCTACAGCTGCCGCAATCGCACTCACCGGCTGCGTTAGCCCTTCCCTCGCCGACTTCGATCAAGCCCCGCGCGAGCTAGTGTTAGAAGAGTATTTCGAAGGCCAAACCACCGCCTATGGCATCTTCGAAGATCGCTTCAACAAACTGCGCCGGACCTTCAAAGTCGACATTACTGGAACGGTCGAAGATGGTGTGCTTACACTAGACGAGCGCTTCATATATGATGATGGCGAGCGCGATACACGCATTTGGACCATCGATATCCTCGGTGACGGCAAGTATCGCGGCAGGGCCGGCGACGTGCCTGATTACGCTTATGGTGAAACCAATGGAAATGCCTTCAATTGGAAATACAAAGTCGACCTTAAAGTTGATGACAGCACTTGGAAGGTCGGCTTTGACGATTGGATGTACTTGCTTGAGGACGGCAAGCTGATCAACCGCGCCTATGTCACCCGCTGGGGCATCCTAATCGGTGAGGTCACAATCTCATTCGATAAAGCCGCAGACTAAAAAAGTTGACGCATGCGTCATTTTTTGAGAATGGGTAAGTATGGAAAAAGCCATACGCACTATATTCTTTTTCGGCCCTCTGATTTTTGGCTTTGGTTTCATCGCGCCGCTTTGCGCTCAAATCATCGCTAAATCAGGTTGGATAGCGCCTCTAGGACTAACCGCCTTACAGGCCGGATTGATCGTCGGTGGCGCGCTTGGCCTGATTGCACAGGTCAGAGGGCGCTGGGTATGACAAGCACACAAGATGTCGCCGCAATGAGCGAAGCTGAGTTGATGCGATTAGAGCGAGAGATTGCGCGTCGGCATATCGACAAATTCCCCTATCTCGCGGTATCTTGGGCTTTTGGAAATTTGGCCGTGTGGCTGTCACTATGGCCTTTGGTGTTTATGGGGATCATACCGCTTTGGCTCGGCTTCATAATCGCCACTTTGAACCTGATGCTAAGCTACCTACCAAGTCATGAGGCCCAACACGATATAATTGCCAAGCCCGGGACGGAGCTGCGCTGGCTAAACCAACTTGTAGGGCACCTCTCTACAATACCGCTAGTTCTCCCATATCGCGTCGCCAAACTGACCCATATGGAGCATCATAAGCACGCCAACGATCCAGCACTTGATCCTGACATTTCGTCTGCTGCGTCCGGGCCCTGGGGATCAATTTGGGGGACAATCCAAAGTAACCAACCACGTGCTAAAGGCGGCTTCAATGCCTATGCTGGCGCATTGGAGCGCCTTGGCCGCAAGGACGTCTTATTTGACGGCATCCTGTTCAATCTAGCTTTTTATTCAATCCTGATCGCACTGGCTTGGAGCGGCTATGCCATTGAAGCCGCGCTCCTTTGGTGGCTACCTCGCCATATCGCACTAATCTATATCCGCTTCTATCTCAGCTGGGCCCCGCACCACCCTGCGATGCAGAAAGGGCGCTACCGCGATACGCGTAGCTTTAGATCAATCTTGGGCAATATTGGTTCAATGGGCATGCAATATCACATCGTGCACCACCTGCACCCACGCATACCGCTCTACCGCACACCTCGCGCCTATTGGGAAATGAAACCGATCTTGGAAGCGCGCGGCTGCAAAGTTGACGACCTATAGACTAGGCTCACCAGCTACCCGTATTTTCCATACTCGCCCAAGGCTCAATCGGCTCTAAAGCCTCTCCTTTTTGGAGCAGCTCAACCGATATACCATCCGGGGATCGCACAAAGGCCATACGCCCATCACGTGGCGGGCGACTGATCGTTACGCCAAGCGCCTGAAACCGCTCACAAGCGTCGTAGATATTTCCTACCTTATAAGCGAGATGGCCAAAATTGCGGCCGCCACCATAGTCTTCAGGATCCCAGTTATGGGTCAGTTCGACCATCGGGATATCCATTTGGGTCGGGCGAACACCTTTGGGCAAGCCGCCGCAGCGCTCAATGTCATCAGGGGACGCCAGAAAGACGAGCGTGAAACGCCCCTGCTCGCTATCAAATCGACCGACCTCAGCGAGGCCTAAGCCTTCACCATAAAACTTTAGGGCTGCATCAATGTCGGTGACACGAACCATTGCATGTAAAAACTCAACGCTCATTGGCTTCAGCCTCTAATTTACGAATAACAGAGCGATGGCTCGGCGGACGGCGGCGATAATATGTATAAATCGTCGCGAACAGGATGCCGACGCAAACACCCATAACAAGCACGAACTGAACGACCCCGCCCGCCATATCTGCAAAAATCGTTGTTGTGCGGTCTAAACCGCGCGTCTGAGCCAATTCATAGAATGGCGATGCAGCCGGGAAAAATAAGACTGCCAAAAACGGCACCAAAACAAGACAAATCAGAGCCGCCACACAGAGGTAATTCGCAAAGCGCGGCGCTTCTGTACGGATATAACTTTGACAGAACGCTTCTTTATCGATCTTGGCACTAATATCGCCATTCTCGACTTGCGCCGAATGCACGTGGTCAGCTTCGCCCGGAAGTTGGAACCGACGAAAAATCAAATATACGCCCCATAAAAGAACGCCGACAAGAACCGCTAAATATAGCGTTGTGATCACCGGGAACTCCGAAAACGTCATGTCTTATCCTCAACACGACGCAGCAGGATCAGGCGACGTGTACTTTCTCATAAGTCAGCATGGCACGTTTGCGCGCCGTACCCCAATGGTAATTATGTAACCTACCGTCGGATGCAAGCGCCCTATGACATGGAATCAGCCAAGCAATCGTATTTGCGCCAATCGCGGTGCCGGCTGCACGCGCTGCCTTTGGGTTTCCTGCACGCGCCGCGACGTCGCCATAGGTCCAAGTCTCACCAGTAGGGATCTCGAGCAGGGCACGCCAAACCTGCCGGCGAAACGGCGTGCCGTACATCGCTAAGGCAACCTCCCCACCATCACCGAACACACGCTTGGCCCAAGCTGCGGCTTCGACATCATCACGTTGAATATCGGCCTTAGGATAGCGCGAAGACATATCGCTAAAAACCTGATCCTCCGCATATCCTGGATGCAAGAAACCTGTTTTGGCCTCTGCGCCATCATCCACAAAACCTAGCCCACAAAGGCCACGCTTTGAAAGCATAAAGACGCCGGTTCCAAATGGCGTCGGCGCTTTGCCTATTAAAAGCTTGGCCTCACCGCTTTTGGCTTCGCCGGGCGACAGGGCTTCATGCGCAATAAACAAATCATGTAATCGCGACGGTGACGACAGACCCGTTTCATAAGTCGTATCCAGCACACTCGCGCCTTGCCGAAGCAAATCCCCGGCTTCCGCATGCGCCAAGGCGGCTTGGAATTGACGCGGACTGATCCCAGCCCAGCGGCTGAACTCTCTCTGAAAATGGCTAGGCGATAGGCCCATCGCGTCAGCACAAGTCCGTAAATCTGGCCAGTCACGCCACGTCTCGCCAAGGTGCTCAAGCGCTTCCGCCATTCGGTCATAGGCAACAGAGCGTTCGTCTAAGGGAAGATAATGCGTTGTCATGAGCCTAATGTGCCAAGCCCGCGAGCATCGCGCCACCCGTATCTTGCGGTGAATGCAATCCTAGTTGAGAATCGTTCTTGACAATCATTCTCACATACTGCAAATCATTCTCATGATCATTTGCATATGCCGCAATATTAACGACAAAGGTGTCCGCGAAGCTGTAGAAGCTGGTGCGCGCTCACCTAAGGCTGTGCAGGCTCATCATGGCTGCCAATTCAACTGCGGCAAATGCAAATGCGCTATGGGCGAAGCGATCGCTGATACGCTTGATGCGATGACACCAGAGCTGGAACTCATCGCAGCTGAATAGCAAACGCTATTTCAAAAAATCCGGTAATTCCAAATTCAACTGATTCTCGTCTGCCTCTGGCGTAACCTCATCACCGACATGAGGTTGCTCAACCATAGCTGTTGCGCCCTGAAAACCACCTTGAAGCTCTAGCACCGTAACTTTTTGCCAGATTTTACGGGAGAGTTCCCCTGTTATGGATTCAAAATCATTTACCGACGAAATAACGACAGGGTCTTCAACATATTCCAGATAAATCGCTGCAAGCTTACCCGTAATCGCCAGCAAATCGGCGCAATAATCTAAATACCGAACAAGATCATACCCGTGAAGATCACTCTCAGGCGGGGTTTCGCTGTCGACGCCATCATGCAGATCAACCATCGGGTCTTTAGACAATTGATGCATATCAATGACGTGCGCGATCGACCGCAATTGATTGATCCGCTCTAGAACCGCGTGCCGTTTCCAGCGCGTTTCGAGGTTCAGCAAAAACCACACGCCTGCGGACAGCAAAATCAGCAGATTGATAAAGGCCTCAACGCCTTCAAACATATCAAGGCTAGGTTGAGTTTGGATATCGATTTTCACGGTCCAGCCAATATATCCGATGACCGCGATACCGAAGATAATGAACAAATAGACGAGGCTGCGCAGAAAGAACATTGGGCGCGCAATACGCTGTGCTCGCCTGTTTCCTCGCGTGCGAAAGCCGTTAGCTCCTGCGCAACACGGGTGAGACCGCGCCCACCAAAGCGCGCCTCCATTCGATCGCTCAGCTTAGCAACAGTATCAATTATCAGGTCAGGGCTTAATCGGCGATAAGGCATCTAAAAACCGCAGAGCCCCGCGCCAGAATCACACGCGGCGATCACGTCCGTAATCCAACGCTGATAACCCTGAATATTAGTGTATCGTGCGCCATATTCCCCCGCACAAAACTCTCCTGTCTCCAAGTTTTGTTCAACCACTGATAGGACGCCCACCACGGTTGCAGCGCCGTCAGCTTCATCAACAAAAAGCGGGCCACCACTATCGCCGACGCAAGGGCCGGACCCATTCAGACTCTCTACGCCAATGGCTGCTGGACCAGTTCCTGTCATTGTAAGATCAGCGCTCAACAAAGTGTTCGAAAGCTGCCCTCGAAAACCTGTCAGCCCCCAACCGGCCATTCTGACTTCGCCATAGTTGAAAGGTACAAGCGCGTTTTGCGTCTCACCATATTGCGCAATTGGAAGATCGCTCAACTCCGTCAGCACGTCATCACCAACTCGTACCAAAGCAATATCATTCACATAGTTATTACCAGCGCCGCCATAGGCTGCATGGCAAATTGAGCCGGTGGCTTGGACACGCTTGGCAAATGGATTCGTCAAACTCTCCTGACCTGTAATCAGCAGGACCTCATCATAATCATCGTCCAAACAATGGGCCGCAGTGATAAACCAGTTTTGAGCAATGCGGGTCGCGCCGCAATGCCCCGAAGCGATTGCACCACCGGGCAAAACCTCCCGCGGCTCCATTTTCACAAGACCTGGAAAGTTGCTCAAGGACGCGGCGGTGCCATTGATAGTCGCTGTCCCAACAATATCGTCATCTGCGGGTTGCGCACCAGTGAGCTCAGCAATCGTCAGGCTGTCATCGACCGGGCGCACCGGCAGGCCACATAAAGCTGCATTTATCGCGGCCAGATCGGTTATTACTGGGATACCGGGATCGTTGTTCTCGGCTGGGACAGACACAATTTCGGTAAGATCTGTTTCCTCAGCTGGCACTGCCTCTGGTTCAGCGTCAACGACCTCTTCTTCAACCACATCAGCCACAACGGTGTCGGTCGTTTCAGTCACAGGTACGGTTTCAACGCTGCCCGGCATGCGAATTTGATCACACGCAGCAAGGCTAAGCAGGCTCATCGCGATGAGGCTTACAATCGGTTTCTGCATAACTTCCCCTTTGAAGCTCTGGGAGGTGGTTAACGCCCGAAGCGGTCTAGGCGTCAATCCCCTTCGTCCTCATAACCCACTAGGCGCAGAGGTCTGGCCTTACGTCCCTCCAGTTCGGCCCAACGTACCAGCGCATCTTCGCGTCCGTACGTGATCCACAACTCTTCAGGGTCAACTTCCCGAATAGTCTGCGTTAATTCATCCCAATCAGCATGGTCTGACAAGATAAGGGGCAGCTCCACGCCGCCTTGTTTTGCGCGTTGGCGCACGCTCATCCATCCAGACGCAAATGCCAAAATTGGATCAGGAAACCGTTGGCCCCATTTGTCCTTAAACGCTGAAGGTGGACCCAAGATAATTTGACCGCGAAATTTCTCACTCTGGCCGCGCTGACCTTTGTCTAAGGTGGCCGGCTCTAGGGGACCAAGTTTCACGCCAACGCTTTCATAATGATCACAAAGCTTCTGGAGGGCGCCGTGAATGTAGAGCGGCTGATCCCATCCGGCTTCACGCAACAACGCAATCACGCGCTGCGCCTTGCCAAGCGAATACACACCCACAAGGTGAGTTTTTTCCGGAAACAGGCGCACACTATCGAGTAATTTCCTGATCTCACCCCGGTCATCGGGGTGGCGAAACACCGGCAATCCAAATGTCGCTTCGCTGATAAAAACATGCGCGCCTTCAACAATCTCAAAGCGTCGGCAGGTTGGATCTTGGCGACGTTTATAGTCGCCTGTATTGACGATCCGAAGGCCTTTCCAGTCCACAACGACCTGCGCAGAGCCAAGAATATGTCCGGCTGGGGCAAACCACACCCGCACGCCATTAATCTCAACGGCATGCTTTTCGCCGAACTGCAATGGCTGGCGTGTGGCTGTAAATTCCTCACCATAACGCGCGGCCATGATCCCAATTGTGTCAGGCGTTGCGAGTACCGAGCCATGCCCCGACCGCGCATGGTCAGCATGCCCATGCGTGACCACCGCGCGATCAACAGCGCCGCGCACGGGGTCGATATAGAAATCCCCAGGCGGGCAATACAACCCCTTAGGCGTTGGATGTAAAAGGAGGTCGGGCCGGATCATGCTGGCAAGATAGCGCGCCCCAAGCGTATGCCTAGAGCGGATCCTTATTCGGCTTGCTGCGGTTAAACAGCCAAGCCAAAAAGGCTATACCTATGATCGCCCACATTGGACCGAACCCAATCCAAGTCACCACTGAACTCTTCGCAAACACACCGATTGTCCCAATCACTGCTAACCATGGCGCAAGGACAATTGGAACATGCAGCCGTCTAGCTTCGCCGCGAGGTGCACCCGGACGAAGCGCGACACTCTCATAGTCGTAGCCCTTTTTATGCTTTGGGTCAGGCTTTACGAGAGTGTCATAGCCATATGTGTTCCAATAGGTCGATTCATAGATCGTTCTAATCACGGTCGCATTCTCGAAATAAGCCGAATGCGCTTTCCCTGGCGCCGGAAAAGCTAGGCTTGGCACATGGACATTATCAACGCGGTGGTCAAATCGGTCGCGATTGGTGGGTGACTGTATCGCTCCACTGATTACGTCTGCTTCGTCCCAGAAATTGATCCAATGCGTATTGCGGTGAGTTTTGTTCTTCGTGAACGGCTCTGTCCCGATGTCTCCGCGTAAGACTTCAACAACACGAATGTAGCGATGGCTTTTGCTGCGTTGGCTCTCAAAGAAATAGCTGATCTTGTCGATTGGGCTCGCGAGCGTGAAAAAGTGGCTAATCTTCTCCAGATCAATCGGCGCTTCCATAGGATTCTCTGGATTGGCAGCCTTATTATGACGCGCAAGATGTAGCAAAGTATCATGCGCAACGCTGGTTCCGAGCGAATGGCTTACAATCACTGCGCGTTCACACGCTTCATCCTGAAGCACATGACGAATAAGATCAGAACAAACCTTTATGACTTTTGATCGCTTCTCATGTCTTTCATTGGTTTCCTCATAGGTCGCCCATGCCTCCACATCCCCCATATAGTTTGTCAGGAAACCGCCAAGACCAATTGCACCTGCGAGGCTGACCAAGATTCCCGCCGCCGCTGTCAGGGATGGCTGCAAAGCCTCCATTAACGACTCGATCTTTAGCGACGCGGATAGTCCTGATAGTGCGCCCATCCCAAGAAAAACAAACCAAATCAGCCAGCCAATCAGCAACATGATCGCGAGAAAAATCGTGCCGAGCACAACTGCATTTTGAAGCTCTAAAAACACATAACGGTTTCGCCACTCCTTGGCTAAACTCAGCAACGCATCTTTATCCGATTCAGCTTCAGCTCCGACAAAAGACTGGAATTGCTCAAAGGTCCCTTCAGCATATTCAGGCTTCGATTTCACATCTAACTTGTGAAACTCGCGGTAAAGTCGGAGCATCGTTTTATACAGGCCCAGATCCTTAGCTTGTGGAGTGGATTTCTTCTGCTCAAGCAAGTCTGCCAGTGCTGACCTATGCAGGCGTTGACGCTCCCGCCACGGTGTACGAAGCGTCGCGATAGGTCTTAGCACTTGGCGCAATATCCACTTGGCAACCCGCCAAGGCGAATTCATCCCTGCCATAACGGGTGCCCAATAGGCCTCGTAAAACCTAACCTTCGGATAGGGACCGTCCTTGTCGTGAGCGGGCCGTACATATTGGCTATCAATGTAGGTAACCGCATGGTCTGCGCTGAAATGATCTAGCTCACTTTCAGGCTTTATCCCGCGGATTATCCCTCGGTCGTCACCGCTATCTTTTTGATTGGTCAGAAGCCGATCCATACTATCGATCAGCCTGCTGGTTTCTTCAAACCTTCGTTGGCTCCCCATGCCATGCACATAGATTAGTGCAGTATAAGGTGCGCGCGGTTTATCGTCAGATTTGCTAGGCATATCATTCCCCCGAATTGTGTCCCGTCGCCATAATAGCACAAATACGCCGACAATTCATCCACGCGAAATATTGCCCCATTTCCGCCGCTTGTCGCGCTTAAGCAAAGCAGCTTATGCCGTCACAGATATTTACGGAGCCAACCTTATGCGCCTTCTTGCCCTTGCCGCCTCATTGGCATTTGCCTCAACGCCTTTCGCATCCGCTCAGAATGAGAATGCGAGCGATGTGACAAAACTTGCTTTCGCCGCTGGATACAAAGCTTTGTTCACGTGCGGCGCGACCTACAATGCCAATCAGTCATTGGCAGAGATTGGCGCGAATGAGCTGGATGGCATCTATCAAGATTATCGCCCATTGATGAGCCAAATTTCGGATGCAAACATCAATGAGCGTCGCAAAATGGTAAGCGTACGCTTCGATCGCGCATTACCGCCGCGTATTGCTGTTTGGCGGTCCGGATTGGGCTGTTCTTTGCTACCGGTTGGTGCTGGTTCAGACATGACCGACTGGCTGCCTCGCTTCGCCGCAACTGACATTGACTATGGACGCGATATAACCACTGCGATTGGCGACAATGTCACGCTAACAGAAAACACCTTCGCGCTTGACCGCCTCGGCGCCCCGGTAAGCTTTGCTTTTGATGGTTCCACCTATGGCGATGGTACGCGCACAAGTGCGGTCGTCGTTGTGCACAAAGGCCAAGTTGTTGCAGAACAATATGCACGCGGCATTGATGCCAACACACCGCAACGAACATGGTCCGTCGCTAAATCACTCTCCTCGACAATCATCGGCGCAGCCATTGAAGACGGCTATGTTGGTCTTGATACTGAAGCCATTCTTGAAGCCTTTAACAAAGGCGGCGATCCGCGCCGGGATATTACGCTTCGCCACGTCCTGAACATGGCGAGTGGCCTTGAATCCGGGTCGCAAGGCGCCCGCTCAGACCGGGTCTATTTTGGCGGTGCCAGCGCGAGAGATATGATTACAGCGAGGTCGCTGGAAGCGATGCCCGGCAGTCGCTTCAAATATTCAGACTATGATACACTAATTGCCATGCGAGCATTGCGCGAAGCCATGGGCGATGATGCTCAATTTCACCGCTATCCCTACACGGCAGTCCTCAATAAAATTGGCGCAGTTCATACAACTGTTGAGACGGACTGGCACGGTGATTTTCTATCGTCATCTCAGGTTTGGATGACCGCTAGAGATATGGCGCGGCTTGGCCAACTCTATCTACAAAACGGCAATTGGGCAGGCGAGCAAATCATTCCTGTTGATTGGGTCGACTTCGCAACCAAACCAGCACCAGCACAGCCTTCGAGCACTCTGGGATATGGTGGGTCCTTCTGGTTGCTCGGCGGCGCGGCAGGCCTACCCCAAGACACTTATGCTGGTGTCGGCAATCGCGGCCAGCTTCTTGTGATCGTGCCTTCTCGTGATCTTGTGATCGTCCGCCGAGGATTTGATGTTTCAGACAGCGGACAGTTTGATTTCGCAAAATTTGCTTCTCACATCGTTGGCGCTTTCGATGCCGCTGAACGCGCTAAAGCGGAGGCCGAAGCCGCTGCTGCCGCGGCGCTTGAGGCCGAGGAAGACGCCGAAACCGCTGATGATGCTAGAAGAGAATCCCAACGCCAAAGCGTACGTTCGAAAGTTGGACGACGCTAAAGCTATTGCACGGGGTTCAGCAATTTTGTGATACGGCGCGAAACATTCTCTTCGAATTTCTGCATCATAGCTGACCCAGCAATCGCCATATTGAAACTAGACACATAAGTTCGCCCATCAGGCGCGCGATCACACTTTGCGTCCATATTGAACGTATTAATCTTTGCCACCATGGCCGGCTTATACGGTTTTGGCAGGTTCATGTTAAAGGCAAGGATTGAGCCATCTTGCTTGTCCAAGGTGATGCTGCCTTTGATCTTCTTCATCAGCTTCTTCTCAATGCCATCTGCACCTTCCTCAGGCAGCGGCGTAAAGGCATAAGTCGCCGTTGTATCAGTACCAGAAACGAGTTGCGCATTGTTAGGAACCGTCTCGGCAAAATCAGCGCACCATATATCGCCGTCTGTTTCGGATTCCATCTCTTCCAGACCTTCGCGAAAGTCATCGCTCCAGTCTGCTTCTACCGGACTTATAACCTCGATGCGACTTCCCTCTGGTTGGCTTGGGTCAACACGGCCTGTGGCCGTGACCTCTGTAGCAGTATACTCCATTTCATACGCATAGACGGGACCATCCTTTGTTTGATCCCGCATCTTTTGCAAAACAGGGTCAGCGTTCGATGTGAAAGCAAGCAGAGTGGCCGTTGAAGCGAGCAGAGCAAAGCGAGACATGGATATTCCTTATGGTTTCAATGCAAAAAGCCCGCCCGGACCTGAATGTCAGGTGAAAAAACTGCAAGATGCGGAAAGATTGCGCTAGTTTAATCCATATGTCCGATACTCAGCTTCCAACTTTCACACTGCCACAACGATTTGAGCAATGGTTTCAAGGCCGTGGCTGGGCGCCGCGACCGCACCAGTTGGAGCTAACGCAAACGGCATTAGATCACCGCAGCGCTCTACTCATTGCGCCAACAGGTGGAGGGAAAACTCTGGCTGGTTTTCTGGCCAGCCTCATTGAGCTTGAACGCAAACCCAAAAGCAATTCCAGCCGCCCTGCCTTGCACACGCTGTATATTTCGCCTTTAAAAGCCCTAGCCGTGGATGTCGCTCGAAATCTTACGACCCCCGTGGCGGAAATGGGCCTCGACATCCGGATAGAAACGCGCACGGGCGATACGCCTGCAAGTAAAAGACAACGCCAAAGGCGCGATCCTCCCGATATTCTGCTCACAACGCCCGAACAACTAGCCCTGTTCATCGCGTCCGATCATGCCGAAGCATTCTTTGAAGACCTGAAATGCGTGATCATTGACGAAATTCACGCGATTGCGCCCAGCAAACGCGGTGACCTGCTCAGCTTAGGGCTCGCGACACTCGCGAGATGGGCCCCTCAGTGTCGGTTCATTGGCCTCTCAGCGACAGTGCATGAACCTGCGGTCTTACAAAGGTGGCTCGGCTTCAAAGGCGATCAGCCTGCTCTGATAAAAGCATCTGGCGGCGTGCACGCTGATGTCGATATCCTGGTATCAGGTGAACGCATTCCGTGGTCAGGCCACTCCGGGCGGTTCGCAGTGCCGGAAGTTTATGAGAAAATCAAACACGCTCAAATGGCGCTGGTTTTTGTGAACACGCGCGCTCAAGCCGAGCTGATGTTTCAGGAGCTATGGAATGCAAACGAGGATAACCTGACAATTGCGCTTCACCATGGCTCCCTTGCCAAGGAGCAACGCCGCCGGGTGGAAGCAGCAATGGCCGCAGGGAAAATCAAGGCGGTTGTGTGCACCTCCACACTCGACCTGGGCATCGATTGGGGGGAGGTTGATCTCGTCATCCAAATGGGTGCACCAAAAGGTGCCGCCAGATTAATCCAACGAATTGGCCGGGCCAATCACCGCATGGATGAAGCCAGCCAAGCCATTCTGGTTCCGACCAATCGATTTGAAATACTCGAATGCCGCGCGGCGGAAGCCGCAGTCGAGGCCGGTGAGATTGATGGAGATCCCATCAGAGACGGCGCTTTGGACGTACTGGCGCAACACGTCATGGGCCGCGCTTGCGGCGAAGGCTTCCAGTTAGAACCACTCTATGAAGAAGTTAAGCGCGCGGCGCCCTACGTCGACCTGGACTGGGAAACCTATGAAAGGGTCGTCGATCTAACTGCGACAGGTGGCTATGCGCTAAAAACCTATGATCGCTTCAAGCGCATAATCCGCAGCCGCCAAGGCATTTGGCGCGCGCGCACCAAACGGGATGCACAGCAGCACCGGATGAATGTTGGTGCAATCGTAGAGGCGCGCCTTTTAACCGTGCGTCTGGCAAGCCGCGTCGGCGGCGCAAAAGCCGGACAGGCAACCGGGCAGCCAGCGTTTCGCGGCGGCCGCAAGCTAGGCGAGATTGAGGAATACTTCATCTCCACGCTAACGCCCGGCGATACTTTTCTCTTTGCAGGCGAAATACTTCGCTTTCTAGGCGTGCAAAATTTGGATTGCCTTTGCATGCGCGCGCCGGGTGATCAGAAACCGGCTATTCCAAGCTATAATGGTGGGAAGTTTCCGCTCACCCAATTCTTGGCCGGACGCGTCCGTGAAATGATCCATGATCCAGAGCAATGGAAACATCTTCCAGACCAAGTTCAAGAATGGTTTGAAATCCAGCGTCAAAGATCAACCATTCCCGCCGCTGACGCGTTACTCGTGGAAACCTTTCCGCGAGCAGAGCGTCACTTTCTTGTCTGCTACCCATTCGAGGGGCGCTTAGCCCATCAAACGTTAGGCATGCTATTAACGCGTCGGTTGGAACGCATGGGGGCGAAGCCTCTGGGATTTGTCGCCTCCGAATACGCCATGGCGGTTTGGGCGATGGACCCGATGGATGAGATCGATATGGCCGTGCTGTTTGCACCGGACCTGTTGGGTGACGATCTGGAAGAATGGCTCAATGAGAGTATCCTGATGAAGCGCCATTTTGCTCAGTGCGCGCAAATTAGCGGATTGATTGCGCGCCGCATGCCAGGTGAAGAAAAGACCAGTAAGCAAGTCACCTTCTCGACCGACCTAATCTATGATGTTCTGCGTAGTCATGAGCCTGATCATATACTGCTTCAAGCCGCGCGGCACGACGCTGCTACGGGCTTCTTGGATATTCGCAGACTATCCGACATGTTGAACCGCATTCGAGGTAAAATCGTTCACAAAACGCTTCCAAAGATCAGCCCTTTTGCCGTCCCGGTCATGCTGGAAGTTGGCAAAGAGCCCGTATCGGGCGCAAGCATTGAAGAAGCAATCCTTCGCGACGCCGAAGCTGAATTGATAGCTGACGCGATGGGCACCGTTTAGTAAAATAACGCCCATCGCATCTATGTTTCCATCATCAGATTAGTCGCTAAATTATCCAATCAATGCTCAAATCAGAATCAATCACTAACGTGCCTTGAGAATTAGAATAGACGTCGAAATCTTCTCCATCCCGAGTTTCCGTTTGCACAAAGTCGAGCGCAATGCCGATTTGCACAACGTCGCCAACATCTCCTTGGATTAGCAACTCGTCAGTGTCTGACTGCCGAAGCTGATAGACCTGGTCTACAAGAATCGTGTTCTCGAGACCGTTAGTAAAGTCCATTATCTCGACACCAGAGATAGATTTTCCATCAAAATCGAACGTGCCGGCGGTGTCATGGAACAACACCGTATCAATCCCGCTGCCACCATAGATCAATGTGTCATCAAGATCTGCCACAAGAATGTCGTCACCGCTGCCACTTCTTAACTGATCGACACCCGCACCGCCAATAAGAACGTCGTTTCCATCCGCGGCTAGCAAGATATCATTACCCACACCGCCGGATAAATAGTCGTCGCTGACGCCTCCACGCAGGTAATCATTACCTTCTTCGCCATAGCCAACATTACTATAGATGGTGTCATCGCCCTCGCCGCCATAAGCGATATCGTAGCCGGAGAAGCCACGCAGAATGTCATTCCCTGCGCCGCCATACATGACATCGTCACCCGCGCCTGCGTTTACGATTTCATCGCCGTCAAGCATGACAAAAATATCGTCCCCGTCACCGCCTTTGACGATGTCGTCGGCCTCAGTCCCCGTGATATGATCATTCTCGGCTGTGCCGCCCTGAATCTCTCCATTGGCATCTATTTGGATATAGTTATCAATTTCAGGATCTGATACAGGCTCAGGCGCGGTGGGCAAAGGCGTGATAGCTTCTGCGTTATCGGCGTAAGACTGGTTAGACAGTTCAACATTTCGGATCAAGCCTTCGAAATTGTCCTTGAACGTATAGCCAAGCTGCATGCCCCAGCTTTCCTGAACATCGGTAAAGCCTTCCATGAAAGCTGATCCGGCAAGTTCGCCATCCAGATAGAATTCTGCCACTTGCTCATGCGCGTTATAGCTTACGCTTAGCGAGTGCCATTCAGTGTCATCGATGGCTATATCAGAGAATAATTCGAAATACGCTTCGTCAGCATTCCAAAGTTCAAAGTTCAGCACGCCCTCATCACTGATCCGTAACCGCATAGAGCTGGTCCACATCATGATATAGCCGCCGCCATCGCGTCCGCGGCGCCCTCACCCGTAAGCTCAGTGCCGTAAGTTGAGGCGTCATAAACACCCTCTTCAGACAGGCCTAGCTGGAACAAGGTCGGGTCATCGACTTCAGCTCGAATGATATTGGTCGCTGTTGTGCCATCTTCGGCCACAACGGTTAGCGTCACTGTGTGCTCACCATGGTCAGCGAAGCGATGCTCGACAATCTGCCCTTCGGCTTGTGTGCCATCACCGAAGTCCCACAGATACGTCACGCTGTCATTTGTGAAGCCCTCTGAATCCGCAGTTAGGCTGGCGTCAAAAACGAATTGATTGTCATCGCCCGCATACTCACCAGAGAAGCTACGGATTAGCGGCGTTAAGACATCCGGCGTCTCATCAAATTGCGTCATCGCCGCGCCCACGCCTTGCATGTCAGCTTGGCTGCCCGGAACAATCTGAAGATCGGCAACTGACGAATGTAGCCCGCTAAGCGCATCAACGAACAGATCGCCGACATAGTTATCACCATTCGGGTCCGAGCTTTGCGTCAATAGATTGTTGCGGATCACAAAGCCCAGCTCTTCCATCGCTTCCTGGTTTGCGATGCGCGGGACGATATTATTTTCAATCACAACGCCTTGCGATCCAAGTGCAACCGTAATCGCAGGAACCGTCACCGATCCGTTCGCATAATCAACATTCTGGATATATGTATTGTTGCGGATCGTAATGTCGAAACCTTCACCAATGCGGGTGGCATTTGCGACGCTGTTATAGCTGACATTATCTTCAATCAGGATATTGCGGTAAAACATCTCCTCACCGGCACCGCCACTGTCGACCATCTCATTTCGCATAAAGATTGACTGAGAGCCGCCGCCATCGGTCAGATGCAGAAGGTTGTTACGGATTACGATGTTCTCTGACGGCGTTGAAGTGCTCGCTGTCCAGAACTGAATAAGGTCAGCATGGTCACCGCCAGCCCGCGCCTCTGTGTGGCGCCACGGGTCCATATCACGGATTTCATTGCCTTCGATCAAAACGTTTTGAACAGCTGCAAAATTGATCCCATCAGAGCGCAGGTCATGAATGTAATTATTGGTTACATTAATGTCCTGCGAATGGCTAAAAGTCGCCCCGCGAAAGAAGCCTGAAACCTCATTGTAAGTAAACGTCAGACCATCGACGTTGCGCGCTGAGAACGCGATACCTGTCGACATGCCTTCGACATTTCCGTTATGGGCAACAACGTCATCTGGGTCGTTGGGGTCGCCGCCATTTCCGTCTGTTACCGGATGGCCAATAAACTCAGAATTCTCGACCGTAATGTTGAGTGAATCACGGTCAGCTGGCGACCAATTTCGGACATTAAACAGAACCGTTTTGGTAAAGTCGCCTTCTTGCGGCGTAAACTCGAATTGTAGATCAGCAAAGTGGATGTTCTGACCACCGGCGATATTCACCTCAGTAAACACAGCCGGGTCATCTGGGTTCGCAGAACGGATTGTTACAGTTTCGCTGTACACGCCTTCTGAGTTTTTTAGCGACTTGGGTGAGATGGCAAGATCACCATAATTACCCGCCGCAAGGATGATAGTTTCACCGCCTGTCGCGTGATCCAAAGCAAAGGATAATTCTTCAGCCGTGGTCACAAATATCTCTTCCCCTAGCGCTTCAACTTGGGTAATATTTAAATTTAGCCTTACGCCGTCACCTTCGGTATATTTATTCGCAAAGGAGACTTCCTCTCCGGGCGAAACAAAAAACCTCCACTAGAAAACTCTAAAGTGTCTTCGAAAATATTCGAATCGATTAGGCTTGATCTCAACTTATCCATCATTGCTTTGCGCCACTTCTAATATGCTGTCTATTTCAACGTACTGGGAGCTTCATTGATAAAGATTTTCAGCGAAATCGAAAATGCTAATATCAAATATTCAATCACATTTTCTTGAACGCATACTTACTAAATATATTATAGATTTCTTAACCATACAAATAAGAAATAATTATAATTTTAATACAATAGTTTTTCTCAATATGATTATTTTTTACTTCGATTATACGTTTGAATTCACGCCATATTACTGATGGGTCAGGCACAAGGTTGCAATTGCAACTTTTGGGTGGCGCAGCGCCCAAATCGAGGATACTCCGCCGCTATGTCGTCTTCACTTCGCCTCGGATTTCTCGCCTGCCTTGGATGCTATAGCATTTGGGGCCTGCTGCCGCTCTACTTCCGAGCGCTAGACCATATCGCGCCAGAAGAAATGCTGGCTCACCGTATCATTTGGAGTGTTCCAACCGGGCTACTTCTCATCGTGATCGCGCGGAACTGGGGGCAGCTGAAAGCCGCGCTGACCAAACGTCGGATCATGTGGCTTTCACTGTCAGCTTTGCTGATTGGTGTTAACTGGCTCACCTATATTTGGGCAGTCTCACAAGAACGCGTCATGGAGGCGAGCCTCGGTTACTATATCAACCCACTCATCAACGTTCTTATCGGCGCTTTTTTCTTCGCCGAAAAACTGCGACTGGCTCAGTGGATGTCGGTCGGTCTAGCAGGTATTGGGGTTGGAATAATGACCTATGCGTTGGGCTACCTCCCGTGGATTTCGATGGTGCTCTGTTTCAGCTTCGCCTTCTATTCTGTTATCCGCAAACAGGTACAGGTTGATAGTCGCGCCGGGTTCGTGGTTGAAGCTGGTATGCTTTCACCCTTAGCGTTGATCTGGTTTGGCTGGTTCATGCAGCAACCGGGTGGGCGTCTTATAGGTGAAGGCGGATTGGATATCCCACTACTCCTAGTGTCAGGCCCAATCACGGCTGTGCCACTTATCCTTTTTGCAATTGCCGCAAAGCGGCTTCGGCTCTCGACCGTGGGCATGATGCAATACTTGGGGCCAACGATCCAATTCATCATCTCAGTGTTCGTTTTCAAAGAAGCTTTTGGGCTGACCCATGGGATTGCTTTTGCGTTCATCTGGACGGCGCTTATTGTCTTCACTCTGGATAGCCTGATGGGCGAAGCCAAAGCCAAACGCCTCCACCGGGCGGCCGCATCTGTGCGTTAGCCAAAAAAGAACCCGGCACAATGGCCGGGTCAAAGTTAGACAATCAGATGGAGCGAGATGGGTATTCCAAACTCCCCCAATACAATGCAACGCCCATGCCAGTTTCCCCTGACAGGCGAGTTTCAGTTTGAAACAAAGCTACAAACAGCCGTAAAGCGCCTGCACCAATCGGGTTGCGCGGGGATCACCCTGCAAACTATTCGACTGGCGGTTCATCACGTAAGCTGCCGAAAGGTGCCGGTCCGGATCACCCAAAGCCAGTGATCCGCCCCACCCAGAATGACACAACGTGTCCGGATTTGGGCCATACACACCAAGATTGTTGCGCATAACGCCCGCCGCAAACTCCGTCTCAAAGGGTAAAATGAGGTCCTGACCCTTCACCCGGCTTTGCGTTAGCGCCTCAAAGCTGCGTTCAGAAATGATCTGTTTGCCGTTGAGTTGCCCGCCATTCGCATAAATACCGTAAAGTTCCGCAACAGCTTTGCTGGTGCCAATGCCGTTCGCAGACGGGATCTCGATCTCTCGCCAAATCGCCCCGCCCCGATCAGCAGAGGCCCATTTCGTCAGAAAGGCAGCACGCGTCGCCTCATTGATCTCACCCAAATCAGGCAGTGCCCGCGGGCGCATGATTTCAGCGATGCGCGAATGATCTTGCTCCGGCGTACCGATCTGAAAATCTATGCCCGCGGGGCCAGCAATATCTTCCCGCAAGATTGAGCCAAGGCTGCGACCAGCAATGCGCTGCACAACCTCTCCAATAAGATAACCCCAGCTTAAAGGGTGATAACCATGCGCCGTGCCCGGCTCCCAAAGCGGCTCTAGAGCAGCCAAAGCCACAGCCATCGCTGGCGGGTCTAACCATAAAGCTGGGTCAATAGGATCCTTGAAGCCAGCAAGGCCCGCCTGATGCGAAACAAGTTCCGCAATCGTGACACCGTCTTTTCCAGCGAAACCAAATTCAGGCCAAATATCAACGACAAGCGTCTCATACCCGGCGGGCAACCCGCCAATCACACTGGCTAGAACAAGAGCTGCAATAGGTTTTGTCGTCGAATAGACCGGAACAATTGTTTCCCCTGCCCACTGATGTTCCCTCTTACGGTCGGCCCACCCGCCATGCAGATCGACCACCAATTCTCCATCGATGATAGCCGAGAATCCAGCGCCGAGTTCTTTGTCTTCTTCAAAATTGGCTTCGAAGGCCTCTTGAACGGGTTCAAACCCAGTCGAAACATACCCTGAGATCGGTGTATTCTTTATCATTGTGAGAGATTATTCGTAGATGGTTCCGTAATCCCAAGCATCTGCTTCGTTCGAATTCGAGCGACTTTCTCTTCGACAAAATCGAAATAATCTCGCATCGCAAGTTGCCACTCGAAAACATCCGCCATGTCGAATACATCTTCGTTTTGAAGGTCGATGCGATTATGGAGACACATCTTTTGACCGATTGCGCCAATACCCTCAAGGTGAGCGTTCCCACGCGCGTCGAACTGAACCGAATAGGCATTGTTAATCTCAAGCGCTTCAGACCGATCAATCGTTGAAAACTCACGGCACGTGCTAAACACGGCAACTTTGCAGCTGCTCTCGGTGCCGTCCTCTTCGCGAAAGCATTGCGTTAAGCGCAGCGTTATCCCCTGATCATCCATCATCGCAAGGATATGGGGTTCGCCCATATAAATTGCGCCGCTTATGGATGTTAGGCCCTTCTCCCCTAAACGTTTCGCCGCTTCTTGAAGCGTTACGCCTTCAGAAAAGGATACTGGTATAAGTAGAATTGTTGCAAATATTGCCGTCAGCAGTTTCATTTCGACGCCCCGAATTAGAATGGCGGTAATTCACCACAGTTGAAAGAAAATCTAAAGGAGGGCACTGGTTTTCGTGAATTGCAAACAGGAGGCCCCAATGCCCGTATCCCACCGCCCACGCCGTTCTTGCCTCTATATGCCCGGCGCGAATGCGCGCGCATTGGAGAAAGCAAAAGGCCTTGCGGCCGATAGTGTTATCTTCGACCTTGAAGATGCGGTTGCTCCAGACGCGAAGCTTGAGGCGCGCGATACAGTTTGTGCGGCGGTTAAGGCGGGTGGTTATGGTAAGCGTGAAGTCGTGATCCGCATTAATAGCCTCGACACTGAATGGGGCCTTGATGACATGAAAGCAGCCGTGGCAGCTGGCCCTGATGCCATCTTAGCCCCTAAAGTTATCGATGGCGGCGACATTGACCGACTGAATGACGCGATGAGCCGCGCTGGCGCCCCCACTGATATGGGCCTGTGGGTTATGATCGAAATGCCGAAAGCGCTGTTCAATATTCACAATATTGCCGAAGCAGTTGGCCGCACACGTCTAACGGCTTTTGTAATGGGAACAAATGACCTCGCCAAAGAGCTGCGCGCGATCAATAACCCGCCAGAGCGGACAGCCTTCCAAACCGCGCTTAGCCTGACAGTCGCTGCCGCACGGGCATACGATTTGCTCGCAATTGATGGTGTCTTTAACGGTATTGGCGACGAAGACGGACTGACTGCTGAAAGTGAGCAGGGCCGCATCCTAGGCTTTGATGGCAAAACCCTGATCCACCCATCACAGCTTGAAACGGCGAACCGCGTCTTCGCACCAGCTGAAGCTGATGTAGATCAGGCACACGCCGTAATTGCTGCTTTTGCTGATCCTGAAAATGCCGGCAGAGGTGTTCTTAAAGTGAACGGCAAAATGACAGAGCTTCTGCACCTTGAAGAGGCACATCGCACAGTCGCAGTTGCTGAGGCTATTGCCGCGATGGAAGCTTAACGCTTCTCTTGAACCTATAACGGAACAAGGCTTCTGCAGTGCAATAAGGATTTGCAGAGATGGAGTTGAATTACGCTGCTAACCAGATTTGATATGGGGCACTACAAACAAGCATTTCTTATTAAGCCGGGATTTTATATTTTGATGTTATCCATAGAATAAATATATTACGAAATAGAATCTCCCAATCATCAGTAATTATTTCGACGGATTAATGTATGTCAAAATTATCCTATACAATATTGTTTGCAGCATTTGTATTGGGCGCATGTGGAGATAATGAAAAGCACAACGACTTTAGAAGTTCTCTGGATTTTGTAGATATTTGTGACGATGAAGCAGTCCTACCAGTTGGAGACTTCTTGGGTAGCGGGCTGTGCCTTTACAAGCAAAATTATGAAAACTTAGATGTCGATTTGAATGGGTTTAGCTTATCTGGTAAATCTCAGTTTTGTGAGTGGATTGATGATGGTCAGACTTTAAAACATGTCAGTTATCGGCATCAATCAAATGATGCGTTCTGCGAAAACATTGAAGGTTCTACGAAGCTTCAAGCAAAAATTACTAACGCAGCACAAACTATAATTTCTATGTGTAATCAAGCTACTTGGTTAACTGATGATATCAAGCCTCGAAAGTACGAACACCTTCGCAAAGTATGCTTCACTAAAGTTGGTGGGAAGATACCCTTGAGTTTAGGTAGGATGGCGAACTTGGAAAAGCAATTTTCTATTCCCGTTAAGTATTATGGGAGCGAGGGTTCGAACTTTTTTATATATATTGAACATGAAATTTTCGAAAAAGACTTCATAAGGGCGCAAATTGACTATGCTACAAAAACTCTAGTGATGGAGGAGATAGAATGCTAACGCTTGCCTCGACGCGAGCCGCTAGCAAACTAAAACTAAGCACAAGTTCACGTATTGATGACGTGGAAGGCTGGCACTAACGGGAGAGCGCCATGCACCAAGACGTCCAGAATAGCCGAAAAATCATAGTTACATCCTTACTCGCTTCATTGTTTCTTGGCGCCTGCACAACGGGTACAACTGAGCTTAGCCCTATGGAACGCGCTGAAGCTATTCACGCTGAAGCGATCGTCTTGGACGCACATGCTGACATTGTGACCCCTTCAATCGCTCCGAATTTTTTAGATGCGAATGGTTTATCCAAAACTCATCCTGACAAGCTAATCGCTGGCGGCGTCGATGTTGTTGTAATGTCACTTGCCGTCAGCCCGGGCCCCAGAACTCCGGAAGGTGACAGCGCAGGCCGCGCAGAGGTTGATGAGAAACTCGCGGCTATTCTACAGCTGATTAGCGAAAACCAAGACAATCTGATCCTCGCACGGTCTGTTGAAGAGATTGAACAAGCGCATCGCCGTGAACAACGCGCGATCGTTCTTAGCTTTCAAAATGCACGATCCCTAGAGGGCGACATCGATAATATTGATACGCTGTATGACGCTGGCGTCCGGGTATTTGGCCTAAACCACCTTGGCCATAACGCGTTCTCAGATTCCTCGCGTCCGCTCTATATCGGGGAAACCAAGTCATACGAAATCGCGGAAGAACATGGCGGTCTTTCCGATCTAGGACGACAAGCGGTCGCCCGTATCAACAGCCTTGGCGGGGTTATGGATGTGTCCCAATCATCGACAGCGGCAACACTAGAGATCATCGCGCTTTCCAAAGCTCCGATCATTGCCAGCCACTCGAACGTGAAAACCATATCAAATGTAACGCGCAACCTTTCCGACGAAGAAATTGACCGCATTGGTCAGACGGGCGGCGTTATACATATTGCGCCATTCGGGGCCTATCTGGTCAATTTCTCTGACCCTGAAACGCTCGCTGAGATGGAACGTGTACGCTTAGACGCTGGATTACCCGCAGCTTATTCATACCCGTACGAGCTATATTGGGAGCTGCCGAACGACACTGAAAAGTATGCATTCTTGCGGGCGATGCGGGATGTGATCGGGGCCGGCAGCGTCGCTGACCTACTCGACCATATTGACTATATTGTCGATCGTATCGGCGTCGATCATGTCGGGATTGGAACAGACTTCAATCATGGCAGCGGTATCGAAGGCTACATGGACGCCAGCGATTCCTTCAATGTCACTCTGGGCTTGATCAAACGCGGTTACAGCGCCGATGAGATCAAGAAGATCTGGGGCGGTAACTTCTTACGCGTTCTGAAAAGAGCAGAGCGATCGGCAGATAAGTAAATAGTGAGCCGCGTAACGGCATGACCTATGATATTAAATTCGATCTAATCATCAATTTTCTAGAGCGTGTCGGATTCCCATTCGCGTTTCGAGAGATTACCCAACGAACATTCGTTCCGGGCCTGCTTCTAAGCGAAGGAATGCTCTTCATTAATCAGGAGAAGTGTACCTTTATCGGCGACATATTGCATGAAGCCGGGCACTTGTCGGTTCTAACCCCGACTGAACGAACATCGGTTGACGGTGACGTTGGCGAAGATGGTGAGATGGCCGCGATGCTTTGGTCATATGCTGCCGCACTTGAAATTGGGTTGGACCCGAAAACTGTTTTTCACAGCGACGGTTACAAAGGCGATTCAGATTGGCTTTTGGACCGGTACGCTGAAGGCACATTCATCGGAATGCCCCTCCTTCAATATTATGGTTTGGCGCTTAATCCTGATAATCCAATTCAGGATGGTCCTGTGTTTCCAAAGATGCTTAAGTGGCTACGTGATGAACCGAAACTCAATCTAAGCTAATGTCCGGAACACATGGAATGGAAAAATGAGGAAGCCTCAGTCATATGCTTTCTTGATATTCGTCTTCTGGCCGCTTTTGTTCTTCGTTATGCAGGATATGTCGGTCATTCCTTCTCCTGTGGGATATATCCTTTTTGGAGCGATATTCACCTGCTTTAATGGCCTCCTGTATGGTTTTACCCGTGCGGTCGAATGGTCATCTACACACCGGTGGTCATTCGCATTGTTGGCAATCAGCTTGACGTTGTACTCGGCTGCAGGAGCGTTTTATAGTGTTTGGGTAGTTAGCTGTCATGCGTTTGGGGAAGGCTGCATTTAAACTGCATCACCATATAAATCATACGCGTCCGCGTCATTGATCTTGGCAGAAACAATATCGCCGGGCGTTAGGGCCGCGTCGCTTTTCAGATAAACAACACCATCAATCTCTGGTGCATCGGCTTTAGACCGGGCGAGCCATTCCCCAGCTTCGTCACTTGGGCCGTCAATGATGACGTCTTGTGTCGTACCGATCTGAGCCGCGGCGCGGGCAGCAGAAACTTCGCCTTGCACTTGCATGAAACGGTGCCAACGTTCTTCTTTAACTTCTTCAGGCAGGTGACCGGGCAAGTCGCGGCTATCTGCGCTATGCACATTCTCATATTTGAAACAGCCAGCACGGTCGATTTTTGCTTCACGAATAAAGTCGAGCAGGATTTGGAAATCTTCTTCCGTTTCACCAGGGAACCCAACAATAAAGGTCGAACGGATGGCCAGTTCAGGCACGTCGCGCCGCCACTGTTGAATACGTTCCAGAACTTTGTCTTGTTTCGCAGGGCGCTTCATCGCTTTTAGAACATTTGCGCTGGCATGTTGGAACGGAATATCCAGATATGGCGTGATCAAGCCCTCGCCCATAAGCGGGATAACTTTGTCGACGCTTGGATAAGGATAGACATAATGCATCCGCGCCCACACGCCCAACGTGCCGAGGCCTTTGGCTAGATCAAGAAAGCGCGTATCATATTCGTCGCCTTTCCAGACCTGTTTCTGGTATTTCATGTCGAGGCCGTAGGCGCTGGTATCTTGGCTGATAACCAGCAGCTCTTTTACGCCTGCACGCACCAATTGCTCCGCTTCGATCAGCACGTGGTGGATTGGGCGTGAGACAAGGTCACCGCGCAACTTTGGGATGATGCAAAAGCTACAGCGATTGTTGCAGCCTTCAGATATTTTCAAGTACGCATAGTGGCGGGGCGTCAGGCGCAGGCCGCTTTCTGGCACCAGATCAACTTTATGATTGTGCGGTTGCGTTAGGTGCTGATGCACCGCGTCCATCACTTGCTCATATTGTTGCGGCCCAGTGACCGCGAGGACTTTTGGGTGCGCCTTCTCGATAACGTCTGGTTCTGCGCCAAGGCAGCCGGTGACGATAACTTTGCCATTGGCCTCAATAGCCTCACCAATCGCGTCGAGGCTCTCCTCGCGCGCACTGTCGAGGAACCCACATGTGTTCACAAGCACAAGATCAGCGCCGCTATAATCAGGGCTGATCTGATAACCTTCTGCCCGCAAGCGCGTCACAATCCGCTCACTATCCACCAGCGCCTTCGGGCAACCGAGTGAGACAATGCCAACTTTTGGAATGGCAGGTGGGCGAATTGGGGCTTGTGGCACAGGTATCGTCGTCATGGGCGCTCTGCTATAGGGTTAGTGCGGGTTTGGAAAGGATAGGGCGCATGACGGATACGGCAAAGACACCAAATCGTGGCCGATTATGGGGCATTGTGACCGGTGCCGCCATCTTGGCTTTGCTTGGGGGACTTGCATTCTGGTTCCAAATTCAAGCAGGCGGCGGCATGGGCTGGGTCGGTTGGCTGATCACTGCAACACTTACGACGATCATTTATGGCATGTTTTTCTATTTTGGATGCCTGATGTTTGAGAATACGCTTGAGCAATTCATCGTGTCAGACACGTTCAAGAGAAAGAATAAATGGCTCGATGTTGAGACGAAAACACGTTCCAGCGATGATGCAAAAACTGATATTTGGGTAAAGCATTACGTCTTCACGCGCACGATGTTCGCGATTGGCATCTTACCGCTTATCGCCTGCATCTATTTGTTCTGGTTCGCCTAACCCAGATCAATCCGATCAATTTTGCTTGGATAAAATGCCAAGGCCTCTTTGATCTCAGCAACCGCTGAAAACGGTGTCTCATATGTCCACACCGCATTCTCGATAAGTGAGCCATCGGCTGCGCGAATATGAAAGTATGCAGCCTCCCCTTTATAAGGGCACCAACTGGTATGATCTGATCGCTCCAGACGCGCCATATCAGCAGCGGACCGGGGCAGGTAAATAGCTGGCGGATAGCTAGCTTCCCGCAACTCAAAATACTGTCCAGCATCAACCAAAACGGCGCCGCCCAAATGGACACGCGCCGCGTTGTTCTTCAATTTAATTGTAATCGGATGATCTGAATTTGGTTCCAGATGCTGACGCATCAGGCCGCTTCCATCTCAATGCCATTTTCAGCCATATATTCTTTCAACTCGCCAGCTTCGAACATCTCTTTGATGATATCGCACCCGCCCACAAACTCACCTTTAACGTAGAGTTGAGGGATGGTTGGCCAGTTAGAGAACTGTTTGATGCCTTCGCGAACGCCTTGGTCTTCAAGTACGTTCACGGCGTTATACTCGACGCCAAGATAGTCGAGAACTTGCACAACAACAGAGCTAAACCCGCATTGCGGAAAGGTGGGCGTGCCCTTCATGAACAGAAGAACTTCGTTGGCCTTTACGGCCTCGCCCAGTGATTTTTGTACGTCGTCAGACATCTCGCGGTCTCCTCGCGATAAAACTTAAGTTGCAGCAGAGATTGGCGCAGAGGCGCAAGCAATCAAGGCTTAGGTCGTTTCTTTCATCACCTGGTCGCGTGCGATTGGCAGTAATTCAGCCATTTGCTCACGAATGCGTTGGTCACTTCGGTCTACGCCTTTGGCGTCAAAGTCACCGCGAACTTTGCGGAACACGTCCTCGTCACCAGCTTCTTCTAGATCTGAAAGAACGACTTCTTTCGCATAAGCGTCAGCTTCAGCGCCATGCAAATCCATTAGGTCAGCCGCCCATAGGCCGAGCAATTTATTGCGGCGACCCATCACTTTAAACTCATTCGCAGAGTCCATAGCGAATTTAGCTTCTTCCGCGCGTTCGCGATCATCAAATGAAGACATAAGTCTATACCCTTTCCGGGAGGATAGTGTTTCTACCCCTAATATAGGCGTTCCCACCCCTTTGGTGCAAGAAGCCTTTTGCCAGAAAGCACTGCGTGTCGTATGGGAAGCGCTTGTATTGGGGCGGGGCTGAGTCGGCCCTGCGCATATTCAGGAGAGTTCGCCATGTCACGCAAACGCATGATCTATGAAGGCAAGGCCAAAATTCTTTATGAAGGGCCAGAGCCAAACACCCTTATTCAATACTTCAAAGATGACGCAACGGCCTTCAATGCCGAGAAAAAAGCGATCCTCGACGGCAAGGGCGTTCTGAACAATCGCATTTCAGAATTCATGATGACGCGCCTTGGCAGTGTCGGTATTCCCAACCACTTCATCAAACGCCTGAATATGCGTGAGCAGCTCATCAAAAAAGTTGAGATCGTTCCGCTTGAAGTGATCGTTCGCAATGTTGCCGCTGGTACAATGTCAAAACGCCTCGGCATTGCTGAAGGAACACAGCTGCCCCGCGCCATTGTTGAATTCTGTCTGAAGAATGATGAACTTGGCGATCCGCTCGTCTCTGAAGAGCATATTGCCGCCTTTAACTGGGCGCAGCCACACGAGATGGATGAAATTATTGCGATGGCCCTGCGTGTGAACGACTTTATGTCGGGCCTCTTCGCGGGCGTTGGCATCAAGCTGATTGATTTCAAACTTGAGTTTGGACGCTATTTTGAAGATGAAACCCAGCGCATCATTCTAGCTGACAAGATTAGCCCAGATAGCTGCCGTCTATGGGATCTTGAGACGAATGAGAAGCTCGACAAGGATCGGTTCCGCCGTGACCTTGGCGGCGTAACAGAGGCTTATGCCGAGGTGGCGCGCCGACTTGGCATCATCAAGGAATCGGCCGGGGGCGCTGAAATCGTGGACATTAAGAGCGGCGGAAAGTAGCGTTTCCTCAAAAAGGGGAGGGCTACATGGCTTTAAAAGTAATCGGGGCAGGCTTCGGCCGCACAGGAACGTTGTCCATGAAGGCCGCGCTTGAGCGGCTTGGCTTCAATAAATGTCACCACATGATCGAAGTTCTAATGCCCGATGATCCAACGCAGCTGGATTATTGGGATGCTATTGGGCAGGGCGAGCGACCCGGCTGGGATGATATCTTCGACGGCTATGAAGCCTGTGTTGATTTCCCCTCTAGCGTTTATTGGAAAGAGCTAAGCGAGGCCTATCCAGACGCAAAAGTTGTTCTGACCGTTCGCGATTTTGAAAGCTGGTATAAAAGTGCGGCATCGACAATCTTTGCCGTGGGCAAATCTCAACCGGCTTGGACAAAAATTATCCCCAAACCCCGCAAAATTTCCCGGATGACCGATAATATTATCTGGCAAGGTAAGTTTGACGGGAAATTCGAAGATAAAGCCTATGCCGAACAAGTATGGAATAATCATATTGAAGAGGTGAAGGACGGGTTGCCCGCTGACCGCCTCTTGGTTTTTCAGGTTAAAGACGGCTGGGGATCATTATGCGCTTTTCTAAACTTGCCCATCCCCGATGAAGCTTTTCCACGGGTGAATGATACAGCGCAATTCCATGAAATGATCAAAGGCATGAACCGCATGGCTCATGTGCCGTGGATTGCGGGCGGTGTCCTGATTGCCGCGGCAATTGCCGCCTATCTGGCATTCCAATAGTGTACAGATTGCGATAGACGAGTTGCGACTCACAATGCGGAGATTGATCCATGAAAGCTATTGTCCATGTCGGCCTGAAACCCGGCGTTCTTGATCCGCAAGGCAAAGCTGTTGCTGACACACTTGGCCGGATGGGCTTCGGTGAAGTTGCAGGCGCACGTATCGGCAAAGTCATTGAGCTTGATCTAGATGGCGTTGCTGAGGCAGATGCAGAAGCGCGCGTTAAAGAGATGTGCGAAAAGCTACTCGCAAATACGGTCATTGAAAGCTACCGGATCGAGCTTTCAAGCTAAACGAAGCGCCTTGTTTGCTGATAAAGCACTCTAATAACTGATCAGCACCCCAGATGCGGGTCAGGGTCGCAACCTTGGCCCATTTTGTGCTTATATGGCGGTATGAAACAGTTCGTTCTTCCGCTCGCTTTGTTCGCACTTGCTATTCCGGCCTCTGCTGAGGTTTGCCGGTTCGAAGCCACAAGCTGGATTGAAAGCGGCATCACCTATCGAACAGAGATTTCGACAATCGCGGATAATGGCTGCAAGCGCATTATTCAGAGCATCGATGGCGTCGAAGAGAGCGGCAATGATTGCAATTGCGATCTGATCATTGATGGCCGCGAAGGCCATTTCAAAGCCCCTGACCCTTTCGCGCAAACCAAATTGCTCGAAATCTGTCACGGTCCAGAAGGCGAGAAGGTTGAGGAAGAACCTTGGCTCACGATTGTTGAGGACTAGCGCCTAAAGCACCTTTGCCATCACGATATCGTCGAACAATTTGTCTCCGACCTGAAACTGACGGTCACCAATCTTGGCGTAGCCCTCCCGCTTATAGAACGCGATTGCCCGGTGGTTCTCTTCATAGGTGCCAAGCAATATGTTTGGAGCGTTGAGCACGCGCCCGTAGGCATCACAGGCATCATTGAGCAAGCGCCCTGCCCCCGTGCCGTGATATTTAGAGAAGACATATATGCGTTTCAGCTCAATATCATTTGGGTCATGCTCTACTGGCAAATCAGGTGCACAAGTCACCGCATAACCAATTGGCGCGCCTGTTGCGGCATATTCGGCAATCCAGCAAGCATAACGCGGGTCGTCAGCGGTTAGATACCCGCGATACATCTCAACACTATGCTGCTTATGGCAATGCGCCACCAGATCAGGGCCCGGAATGATCTCTACGAAGCTTTCCAGAAAGGTCCCAATGCCAACGGCCCCGAGGGCATATTCATCCCCCGGGGCCGCTTTGCGTATGGAAATTTTAGACGTCAAAGACGGCTTAGCTCGCAGACATTGCGCGCTCGAAATTGGTCGAAACCGCTTCGAGGAAGCCTTCAGTCGTCAGCCACTCTTGGTTCGGACCAACAAGTAGAGCCAAGTCTTTTGTCATCTGACCAGCTTCAACCGTCTTAACGATTGTCTGCTCAAGCGTTTGAGCGAACTTGACGACTTCTGGTGTGTTATCCATGCGGCCACGGTGCTGCAGACCCTGGGTCCAAGCATAGATAGACGCGATAGAGTTCGTAGACGTCGCTTCGCCCTTCTGGTGGTTACGGTAGTGACGGGTCACTGTGCCGTGGGCCGCTTCGGCCTCAACAGTCTTGCCGTCCGGTGTCATCAAAACAGATGTCATCAGGCCAAGTGAGCCATAGCCCTGCGCAACCGTGTCAGACTGAACGTCGCCGTCATAGTTCTTACAAGCCCAGACATAACCGCCAGACCATTTCATTGCCGCCGCAACCATATCGTCGATCAAGCGGTGCTCATATGTGCCGCCAAACTCTGCGAACGCGTCTTTAAATTCAGCGTCGAAGACTTCTTGGAAAATATCCTTGAAGCGACCATCATACTTTTTCATGATCGTGTTCTTGGTCGACAAGTAGACAGGCCACTTGCGCTGCAGGCCATAATTCATGCTGGCGCGTGCAAAGTCACGGATCGACTGATCAAGGTTATACATGCCCATCGCGATGCCGGCTTCTGGGAAGTCGAAAATCTCGTGCTCGATGCTATCAGAACCGTCAGCCGCTTCCCATTTCATGGTCAGCTTACCAGCGCTTGGGACAAGGAAGTCAGTTGCTTTATACTGGTCACCAAATGCGTGGCGGCCGATGACAACAGGCTTCGTCCAGCCCGGAACCAGACGTGGAACGTTAGAAATCACGATCGGCTCACGGAAAACAACACCGCCAAGAATGTTACGGATCGTGCCGTTAGGCGACTTCCACATTTGCTTCAGACCGAACTCTTCGACACGCTGCTCGTCAGGTGTGATCGTCGCACATTTCACTGCAACGCCATATTCTTTCGTGGCGTGCGCCGCGTCGTGAGTGATCTGGTCATCAGTCTCATCACGCGCCTCAATGCCGAGGTCGTAATATTTC
>JAQWGO010000083.1 GCA_029238175.1 Henriciella sp.
GAAAGGGAGAAAATCAAAAGGAAGACGATGCAACTAAGGCGCTTGCAGCACGCACAATCTGCTGCTTAAACTGAAACCAGATGAGCCAAACACTCACTAAGTCAGGCAGCCTTCTGTCTCAAAATACCTGACGACGAACAATCGCCAATAACGTGATGGTTACTTTTAGTTTCCCCGGTTGTTGTGTCATAGACGACTAAACTCCTTGGAAATGAAAATGCTCTCCCGTTTGCATCCTCATCATCGGGATCAAGCTTTTTATTGAGCTGGAAGAAGATCGCGACTTTTTTCCCGTCGTCAGAGAGCGCGGCATGTTGGACTTCAGGGGCTTCACCATACGCTTCTATGGATGGTTGAGGATAAGCCAATGCCGGTACGCTATAAATGCAAATGGCGAAAAGCGCTAGAATTAGACGCATCATTGCTTGGGCCCCTCTTTGCTTGAGAGAAGTTTAGACACATGTTCATTGTCCATCAACGTTCAAAGACGCAAATATAGTCGATTTTTTTAGTTGCTATGGTGGAGCAAGATTGCCGCTGCCGCGTCTGATTTTTCCTAATCTTGGTCCACTGGACCAAGATTTTCAGCAAAGCTGAACTGGAAAAATCACATCTGCATCGTCCAGCCTTCGACGCCCATGGCGGCTTGGCGGATCGCTTCAGACATTGTTGGGTGGGCGTGGCTGGTGCGGGCGACGTCTTCAGAGGACGCGCCAAATTCCATCGCGACGCAAATCTCGCCGATCATTTCACCAACGCCGACACCAATCATGTGCGCGCCGAGGATTCGGTCTGTGCCTTCTTCGGCGAGGATTTTCACAAAGCCTTGCGTTTCGTGGTTCGTCCGCGCGCGGGAATTAGCCATGAAGGGGAACTTGCCCTTCTTATATTTGATGCCAGCTTCTTTCAGCTGTTCCTCGGTCTGACCAACTGTTGCAATCTCTGGCTTGGTGTAAACCACGCCCGGCACGAGATTATAGTCAACGTGCCCGGCTTTGCCCGCAATCAATTCCGCGACAGCTGCACCATCATCTTCGGCTTTGTGGGCCAGCATTGGACCGTGAATACAGTCACCGATTGCCCAAACACCGTCGGCAACTTTGAAATGGTCGGTTGTTTCGATGACGCCGCGCTTGTCAGTTTTGCCGCCGACATTCTCTAAACCCAGACCTTCGGTGTAAGGACGGCGACCAACGGCGACGATCACGATATCAGCGTCTAGCGTTTCAGCGTCACCACCTTTGGCGGGCTCCGCTGTGATCTTCAGCTTCGTTTTCAGCTTTTCAACGCTGGTCACTTTCGTGCCCAGTTTGAAGGTCAGGCCCTGTTTCTTGAAGATCTTCTGCGCTTCTTTTGCGACTTCATTATCGGTGCCCGGCAGGATGCGGTCGAGATATTCGATGACAGTGACGTCCGCGCCGAGGCGAGACCAAACCTGTCCCATCTCAAGGCCAATAACGCCCGCGCCAATCAAGACGAGTTTCTTTGGAATGGTTTTTAGTGACAACGCGCCTGTATTGGTGACGATACGTTCTTCATCGATCTCAATACCCGGCAAAGTGCTTGGTTCTGACCCGGTTGCGATGACGATATTTTTGGCTGAAAGCGTTTGTTTTTTGCCGTCAGCGCCGGTGACTTCAACTTTGCCCGGTCCTGTAATGTGGCCCGTGCCGTGGATGTGATCGACTTTGTTTTTCTTAAGCAGGAACTCAACGCCCTTGGTAAGGCCATCAACCGCGTCAGCTTTTTGAGCCATCATCTGATCAAGGTCGACGTCTAGTTTGCCAGTTTTGATGCCCATGGCGGCAAAGTCATTCTTAGCGGTGTCATAGAGCTCAGACGCATGCAGGAGCGCTTTAGATGGGATACAGCCGACATTGAGGCATGTTCCACCCAGCTTGCTATGCTTTTCGATACAGGCTGTTTTCAGCCCCAATTGTCCGGCGCGGATCGCGCAATTGTATCCGCCGGGGCCACCGCCAATAATGACGACGTCATAAGTCTCTGCCATGGGAATTTTGCCTGTTTAAGCTGCAGTTCAAATCTGGCTGCAACCTAGTATCACCAGCGCTAAATGCAATGCGCGAAAAGCCTTAATGGCGGCGAAGCGTCATTATCAGGACGCAAAGCGCCAAAGCGGCCAAGCCAAACAAGACTTCATCCATCCATAGGCCTGAGTCTGCGCCGGACAGAGCCATTAGCCCGCCGAGGATGGCAAAGAGGATTGATCCGATCGTGGCGACTACACCGCCATGCTTTGTCGCTAGCGCTACCAACAGTCCACCAACAGTCATCAGGGTGGCACTGAATAGGCGAATGAAACTGGTCGGCGGTTCGAACAGGGCGCTGTTCAGATCGCTACCACGCTCCATGATTGTCATAACAGGATGCAGGCCGTTCCAGCCAAGCCATAGACCAAGTCCAAGCATTACAAGACCAGCGCCGCGTCTAACCATCCGGAAATCCCTCAATATACTATCGCGCATCGAACCCGAATTGGAACCAATCCGCAAGAGTGTTTGAGAGTTTTAAGCTGGCGTCGCTTCTAGACTAGCCGCCTCTGCTTCCGCTTCTGCTTGAGCTTCAGCGCTTTTGCGGCTTGTCGAGACCACCGTCAGGAACAGACATGTCATGATGATCAGGAATACCGCTTCGCTCTGCCAGTTATGAACTGATCCGTGACCCGCCATCAAGGCCATGGTCTGGATTGTCAGGAGGGCTGTCGCGAAACCGGCAAGCCATGCACCGCCTTTGCGTTCTGTTAGTGCGGCAAGGCCTGCTAAGAATGCGGCCATCGCGCTAATCAAGCGAAGGGAGTTTTCAGGATCAAATAGCAAGCTCATTAGGTGCTCGGCGCCACCTGCGTGGAAATACTGCGCGATTGCAATCCCGGTTTGCCACGCCAAAAACGTACCGAACAAACCAACCGCAAAGCCAGCCATCTTCCGAACATCAACCATGCCAAACTCCAATATTGAACAAGACGTTCGTAACAGGCCTGTCTGACCATGCCGTGAAACCGATTGATAAAATTTGATCTATTTGGCGATTAGTATCGGCGTTGACGGGCGAGCATTTTGCGCCCTTCAGCAGCCCAGGCCGCGCGTTGTCTGGCAATCGCGGCGGGTACAGGCTTGCGCCGGCTCGGCTTGGCTGGTTGGGCTTCAACGGCCGGATTGACGATGATTGGCGCTTGAGCGGCGGGGACTTGGGGCGCTTGCTCTAAGACTGACTGTTTCGGTTTTTGGATGAGTTGCCAAACCGCAATGCCTAGCAGGATCGCAGCAGCCGCAGCGCCAGCAACTGCGCCTTCACCAACGCTTGGATCGCGCCACCATCCGGTTTCAAAGTCAACGAGGAACACGCATGGAAAACCAGCAACGCACCCCATCAGGTACCATATCATGGCAGAGCGCTTCTTCTTTCCAAGGCTCAAGGCGGACGCATACAGGCAGAGCGCGGCGAGGAAATAGGGCGCGCCATAGGCGATCCCTAACTCGCGCCAGTCGATGCCGGAAAGTCCCGCCATTGCATCGTCTTCCAACACGAAAGCGGCCATCATCATAAGGCTTGGCCAACGAATGGCCGCCATTGCGCCAAAGGCAAAGGCGATTGCATAAAGAGCGATAAGAAGAGCGATTATACTACGCGGCATATTAGTGTTAATAGACCACTAGGATTGATATGCGATGAACAGGAAACGAGGATTTAGTTCTATGTTTCGATCTAGCCCCCCGCAAGCGCCTATGTCGCTGATGTTTTTAGGGATTATTCCTTTCATTGCTTCTGCCGGTGCAATGGTCGTTTGGCGGGATGATATCGCGCTTATGATTACCGCCGCCACATGGTTGATGGTTTATGGCGCAGTGATCTTAAGCTTCCTTGGCGGTGTGCGTTGGGGCGTTGAGATTGCAAAGCGGGAGCGGCCACGATTTGCTGAGCTTGTGCCGTCTGTCCTGGGTGCGCTCGCCGGATGGACGTTGGTTCTCGTGACATTTCGATACGGCGTTCAGCCCTGGACGGTCGTTGCTATGGCGGCTGCCTTGGCGCTGCACTATTTTTACGATCTGGTGTCACCGGAGGTGCCGCGCTGGTATCGCCAGATGCGGGTTTGGCCGACTTTGGGCGCAGTCTTGAGCCTTGCGGTTGCCCATTTCTTACTCAGCCGGAGTTAGGCTCATTGGCTTTGGCAAGCTGACGCCTGCTGCGCGGAAGCTGAGTAGAGACAAGCCTAGCGAGGCCAAAACATTCCAACCCGCCATGGACAGCAGCAAGCTGCCCTTGAATGGATCATCCATACATGATGGCACGCCTTGACGCGCATTCAGATTGGTTAGGTCAATCTGTGTGATATCAATCGCAGCGGCGGCGCATCCGCTTGGCGCTGGCCACCATCTATACTCGACGCCAGCATGATAGGCCGCAACCACTGCGCCGGTAAGAAACACCAAGCCGAGCATCACATTGAACGCCATTAAGAAACGAGGGTTCTGTCGTACACGCCACAATGCCAGTGCCGTTACCGAAACTGCGACGGCGGCCCAATAGACTTCGCGCTGCCTCAAGCATAACGGGCAGGGCAGCATCAGCGCGAATGTCTCAAACGCATGCGCCGCGCCCAGCATCGCGCCAGAGGCAATCAAAGCCAGCGCTGGCCAATGCCAAGTTTTCAAAAAGGGATCGATACGGTCCAACATGCATATGAGGTTAAGCACGCCCGCGTCCGTGTCCATGCGTCACCGAGGCGCGGGGGTTTACGATTCAGTCATGAACATGAGTCTGATTTAGCTGAACACGCTGAAAATCTGCCGCAAGAAGTCGCTAGTTGATCCAGAATTAAAAATGGCATCACCGACAAGGATGAAAGCGGTCACCAATAAGCCAACCCATAAGATACCGATCAACAGTCCAAGGATAACAAGGAGGCCGTCTCTCGCCATTAAACCAAAGGCCGCGATAGCCGCGCCAATCGCTGGAATTGAGTTCGTCAAAGGCAGGGGCACCAGAATAGAGGCGCAAATAATCGTCAGGAACAGCGCAACCGGGCGTTCTGCGCCCCTTCCGCTCAGAAAGCTCAAGCGTGGGTGGCTAATACGCTCCAGCCAGCCAAACCACTTGCGCCCGAAGCCTGACATGCGGGTCAGTCCGGCTTTGCCAATCATCCGTTTGCCAAATTTCTCTGGCATCCAAGGTTCATTCCGCCCAGCTAGCATTTGCAGGGTCAGCGCCAACATCGGCAGCGCCACAACTTGCGGAACGCCATACAAAAACGGGATCGCACAGGGCAGCGCCAGAATGAACAACATTGCCCCAAAGGCGCGCTCATCCAGACGATCGAGAATGGCGTGCAGTGACATGCCTTCTTCCGGAGCTTCGGCTGCCATCGCCTCTAGCGATTGCAAAAAAGTGCGTTCAATCGGTGCATCAATCATGTTCAGACCGATAGCGCGTTTCGCCCAAGGTGCAAGACAGGAAGCTTTCGCAGATATTTACGCTTGAAATTCGCGGCCTTTATCTGTTTAAGCGACAACTTCTAACACATGCCGGTGTGGTGGAATTGGTAGACGCGCGGGATTCAAAATCCCGTTCCCTCACGGGAGTGTCGGTTCGAGCCCGACCACCGGTACCATCTTCTCTTGAGGATGAGGTTTTGATTTAGCGACACTCCGCCCCTTGCTTCCATCCAATCTGCCTTAGATATGGTTGCAGAGGATAAATCTATGCCAGACACTATGCCCCACACGCCAGAAGCCCCCGGAACGCTCGGCCCGCTCCCGCCAGAGCACCCGCAAGTTATTCAAGGCAAAGTCGGCGTCCTGCTGATTAATCTTGGTACGCCGGATGCGACGGACTATTGGTCGATGCGCCGCTACCTCTCGGAATTCCTGTCTGACCCCCGCGTCATCGAAGTGCCAAAGCCGATCTGGCAGTTGATCCTGCAAGGCCCCATCCTGACCTTCCGGCCCAGCAAATCCGGCGCGGCGTACAAGAAAATCTGGACAGATGGGGGCTCACCTCTGCTGGTCTACACCAAGGCCCAAGCCGAAAAGCTGCGCGCCCGTATCGGCAGTGAGACCCTCATCGTCGACTTCGCCATGAACTATGGCAACCCATCCATCGCCAGCAAGATTGACCTCTTAAAAGACCAAGGCTGCGACCGTATCTGTATCGTGCCGCTTTACCCGCAATATAGCGCCGCGACGACCGCCAGCGTTAATGACCGCACCTTCGCCAAGCTTAAGACCATGCGCTGGCAGCCCGCCATTCGCACCGCCGCCAGCTTTCATGATCGCCCCGCTTATATCAAGGCGCTTGCCGCCTCTATCAAAGACCACGTGGACGGCCTCGATTTCACCCCCGACAAAGTTATCATGTCCTATCACGGCATCCCGAAAGCCTATTTCGACAAGGGCGACCCGTATCACTGCCACTGCCACAAGACGACGCGGCTGGTGCGAGAGGCGCTCGGCTGGAGCGAAGACTATGCCATGACGACGTTCCAGAGCCGTTTCGGCCCAACCGAGTGGCTGAAACCGTATACGGACAAAACGCTCGAAGCGCTGCCAGAGCAAGGCTTTAAGAAAGTCACCGTCGTCTCCCCCGCCTTCATCTCCGACTGTATCGAAACCCTCGAAGAGTTAGCCATGGAAGGCCGCGACGAATTCATGGACGCTGGCGGCACGAATTTCAGCGTTGCGCCATGTTTGAACGACAGCGAAGGCGGCATTGATGTGATTGAGGATGTGGTGCGGCGGGAAGTTGCGGGTTGGTGGGATTAGTCTGCACCGGGCGCAGAAGCGGACATGCGAGATGTTTGGGCTTTGAGCGTTAATGGCCCAATTCAGTTATTCACATCAAACGAAACCTACGGCTAATCTGCGCACCAAAATTGCCGTCTGCGACACTGTAGAATACGAGAGCAGGTAGCTAGTTTGCTAAGCTGGACGTGAGCCTCGACTAATGCTCAAGATCATTCGCCACATGTCGATTGATGAATGCCGGTGCTATTCTGCGGCCTAAAGTTGTTCACCGGTTTCGCCGCAACACTTCACACCCAAAGAGGTCGTTTTTGCAATGTCGCTTTCAGAACTATACGCGAACACGCGAGAAACGGGTTACACCATTAATTTCTTTATGAAGGCAGGACCGCATCCGAGATCGGGGCTGCTGGCTGCGCCGTTCTTTACCACAAACGACCCTATCAAGGCCCTAACCGACAAAGGATGTGATGTGCGGCTGATCGTCCGGTTTTCGCCGATCACGACACCGGAAGCGCTACGTGAAGCACTTGAGAATCCCCGGGTCAAAGTCCGTTACTTCACCGACGCGAAGTTTCACACGAAGCTCTATATCATCGACGATATCGCGCTCGTCGAGTCGGCAAACCTCACTGACAGCGGCCTGAAAGCAAATCGCGAGCTTTCGGTCCTTTTGAAGCAGGATCGGGATGAGGCCTTCTATGCTCTGCCTGGCCTATTTGACGAGTTGTGGAACGACGCTGACGTTTTGAACGAGGAAGTCCTCCGCGAATATGAAAAGGCATTCAAGTCCAAAGAAAAGCCAACTCATGAGGATGCCTTTGAGAAGTTCATTCACAAATTCGTGAAGCCTGCAGCCCCCAAGAGCATCGTCGTTGGAAGTGACAAGAAATCGAAAGAGCGCGCCTTTATACAAGGGTTTCGCAGAAAATATGATGAAATTCTTGTGCCTTCGCACAATGAAATCCTGGAGGTGGCTCAACAGCACGGCTTTGGGCGCCCGGAATATGCCGGTCAGGATCCCCAGATCGAAATGGCAAGGTTCCTCGGGTGGCTGCGCCTCATCCAAGGTAGCGGCGATGGTTGGCGAGAGACATCGTTACTCAGCGACCCTAATGACCGGGCCGCGCGGATTGCCAAACATGTAAGCGTCTGGCAGTCCACAGACGATACCGTGAAAGGCGATATGTATCACGCATCGGCAGAGATCGAGAACATCGCGAACATTCGGAGTTACCTTTGCGATCCGAACCAGTTAGCACGACTGACTTTTGACGAATTATTCCGTCATCTTACGGGCTGTCACGCCTTTCTCGAACGCTTGCGCTTTGCTTCCAAGGATATCGGTGAAAACCTTTCTGGCCTCGAACGGCTACGGATAGATTTCCAGGAGAGGAACACGCTCGAAGCCGTGGTGCGATCCGTTCGATATCTCCTATCAGGTCCCGGCGATGCTATTGAGCGAGCCTATGACTGCATATACGGCGACTATAAGCTAAACGGCTTCGGTGAGGCGTGTATTATGGAATTGCTCGGCTGGGGAGATGCCAAACGCCCCCCGTTTAATAATCGCTCCATTCGAGGCATCCGTTTGCTAGGCTTCGATGTCGAGTACTTGGTCGCCGGTCAGTAGCGAAGACTTCTGTGGCTGTTTCCCGCGCATTGCCTCCGCTCGTGCTTTGCGCAGCATTCGACAATACGGGTTAAAATCGGCCATTCGCCATAAAGCCAACGAACGTCCTACTTTGGCGAATTTACGCCGTTTTAGATTTAAGTCGTTTCGTCTCCTTCTGGGATAAAGCCGTCACTTTTCCCCCACCCCTCCTAAACCCGCGTATAATCCTGGCATGAATCGTTGGGACACCCATCTTCAATCTGCCTCTGAGCATGTCTTTCGCCACGCCTCTAAAGTGCTGTCTCGGGATAATGCTCATCTGTCGCCGCGCGTGTTTTCGCCCGCCGCTGCTGCACGTTTCAAGGCGGGGTTGCGGGCGATTGAGGCTTATTTGTGCCGGATGATCCTATGGCTGGCTCTGCAGATTGAGCATGACTTGCCGGGGCAGGGTGCCCCGCGTGCGACCTCTGCCCGCCGCGCCAAGCTGGCCCGAAATAAAAATCTATCCCTCAAAATCTTCACCGGGCAGACAGATGTGCCGGACTTTTTGCATGACCGAGCTTACGGGCGACCTGAGCGGCCGAAGACTGTTCTGGCTGCCCCTTATCTGGCCCGCAAGCGCCCCGGCCTGATGCTGGCGCCAGATACTTTCCGCGCGCACGTGCCCAGCCGTTATGGGACAGAGCTTTCAGCCTCTTACAAAGCCCTCGGCAAGGCGATTATCGATGCCAGCCGCGCAAGGCCGCCGCCGCTCGGCCCGCCGCCACGGCATCCGCCCCGCATACGTTACCTCTAAAATCATCACCCTGTACGCCTGCACAACGCCTCC
>JAQWGO010000093.1 GCA_029238175.1 Henriciella sp.
CCATCGCCGCGCCGTTCTTCACGATTGGCAGCGCCTGTCGCTTCAATCCAAAGATTGCGCCCACTATACCGCCCGGGGAAGCCATCCAAAAGATAGAAGCTACGCGTGAGAACGTGATCGCTTGGCACGTGCGCAAGGGCAGGGGTGTCGAGGCCAGATAAGATATCGTCTAAGCCATCAAAGCTATTTCCCGATCCGATACTGCCACCACGCCGCGTGTCGATGAATAGTGCGCCGCCGCTGCGCATATAAGCATTTAGGCGTGAGACGGACGTTTGACTAAACGGGGTGGGATTGTCGGGCAGGACAAGGAAGAGGACGGGATAGACATCTAGCGCATCAGTTTCGAGGTCTACGGAATGGGGCTCCGCCGGTTCAACGCTGGAGCGTCGAAAGAGGGTAAGGCTAATCCCTTCTAGACCGGCTTTGGTAGCGCGGTCGGTTCTTGCATCTCCAGTCGTGATATAAGCAAGGCGCATATCGAGTGCTGCTTCGGTTTCTTTTGAAACCTCGGTTTGTGCGCTGGCAGTGTTTGTATCCAATGCTGGGTAAATGAGGAGTAGGCCGAGCGCTGCAGCGGTTGTTTTACCCACGCGCGGTAAGCGTCCCGCCAAGCCGAGGGCGACCAGCAAGTCGACGGCTAGCAAACCCAAGGCTAATGCAAGCAAAATCCCGCCTAGCCGGGTCGTTTTAGCTTCGGCGTCGCCGAGTAGAGTAACGCCAGTAGGCCAGTTCGATACGGGTGTCGCATTATAGCTCGCGGCGACATTAAGTGCGCGTGTTCCTGCGGGGCCTTGATAGAGGCCGGGAGGATGGGTTTCTGAAGGCTCAACGGCTCCAAAGTCTACGGCTTGTAGCGGCGTGGCACCTGCGCTCGCCTGGATCAGGCGGCCCGATCCGTTCAGCGTCAAGCTAGGCGTGTAGAGGCCTTCATCATCCGCGATAGCTTCACCTTTGCCAGCAGCGATTGAGCGTCGCAGCATATCGACGAAAACCCCAGAATATGGAAGGTCAGACCAATCAGGTCCCGCGGTGACGTGGAACAAGACAAGCGTTCCATTGCCGCGCCGGTCAGCAGTTACAAGTGGGCTACCATCGGCGAGCCGCGCCCAAGTTCGACGTGCGAGCTCAGAGCCCGGACGGGCGAGGACCTGTTGGCGAATTGTGATGCCTTCAGGCGGGGTTAGGCCTGCGAAAGGGGAGGTTGTTGGGAACGTTCCGAGCGGTTGAGGCTCTTCCCATGTCAAAGCGCCGCCAATGGCCCGTGATGCGCGGCGCAGCGGTGCAGGGACAAGATCGTCGCCTTGTGCGGCCATGCGGGGCCCAGCGAAACGGATCAGTGCTCCGCCAGCTTCAACCCATGTGATCAAGGCTTCTTCGGCATCTGAATCAATCTGGCCAATATCAGTAAGGATGATGGCATCGGGATTATCGGCGATAAGTTGGCTAAGGTCGCCTTCAGTGATCGTCGCAAAGGGCTCAAGCGCTTTGCGGATATAGTGCATGTCAGACAGGAGAGGTTGAGCTGTACTGTCACCGCTGACTAGTCCAATGCGCCGCGAACGATCCGCGCTATCCCAGAGCCAAACGGTTCCCGCTGAGCTACTGCCAGTCACTTGAAAGCGTGCGATTTGTGAAAGCGCAGCTGGAGGCAGAGTGAAGCTGGCTTCCGCCGTTTTATCTCCCGCTAAGAACTCAAGGTCTGCTGTCGCCAATGCCGCGCCGTCTAGGGTTAGAGCCGAAACATAGTGATTGGATGCCGTTTCGTTGAGACTGCGCTCAGCTGATATTGAGACACCTTGTGCATCGGCGCGAAGTGACGTCAGTGCAACGGGCCCTCGTGCATTGGCGGCATAGATTGACAGCGGGGCTAGGCTTGAAAGCGCGCGCGCAAAAGGGGCGGCGGTATCTGGGTCGAGGCCGTCGGTGAGCCAAAGTATGCGTCCGGGGCGCAATCCACTTTCATTCAGTCGGGTCAGTGCGTCTGTGCGATCAATTGCCCATGGTTGAGGCTGTATAGACCGAACACGAGCTTCGAAAGCTGTTCTGTTTAGACGTTCAGCGGGATCGATGGGAATGGATTTGGGTGACGTGAGAAGAATGTGCGCCGCCGTATCCCGGTCTGCGCCATCAAGAGCTGAACTGGCGGCACCGCGAAGCTCACCCCACCGCTGAGCACTCGTCCAGCCGTCATCAATTACAACGAGAACCGATTCCGCACTTGTGGAATCGGCAGATTTCGCGCCGGGAGCATAAATCGGCAGAGAAAGGCCGAGGATTGCAAGAGCGGCTGCGCCGAGACGTAAAAGTAATACCCACCATGGCGTTCGCGCCGGTGTTTCTTCGCGCGGCTCGACGTCATCAAGCAGGCGCAGACTTGGAAGATCAGCTGCTTTTGGCGCAGGCGGTGTCGCGCGCAGGATGTACCAGATCACCGGAAGTGAAATCAGGCCTAGCAACGCGAATGGTGCCATAAACAAGAAGGGGCCGAGGATCATGCTTTGGCTCCAAACTGTTCCAGAGCCAATTGTAGGGCGGCTGCGCCCCGAATGGCGGGTTGGTCTGTGCGGTGCCTGACTAATGCCCAGCCCAAACTGTCTGCGAGCTTTTGAAGACCTTTCTCATGCGCCTGCATGCGGGCGAGATATTCGTCGCGAACAGTTTCGGCGCGTCCAAAGATGCGGTCAATTGCCGTGCCCGGACGCGTGAAGCGGGTCCGCCCGGTGTATGGAAAACTATGTTCTATAGGGTCTGATACAGCGAGAAGGACACCAGTATGACAGGTCGCCGCGACCGGAGCGAGACGCGCTCTCCAAGCTTCAACCCCATCATAGAAATCACTGGCAACAATTGCTAACGCTTGATTTCGGGGAGGCTCGATCGCCTGATGGCTAGCATTTGCAAGCAAGTCTTCTGCGAGCTTAGCGGGCGCTGCTTTCCCTAAGCTTGGCGGTCTAGTCCCGGACAAAACCCCGATGCGTTCACCGGACTTTGAAAGTAGAATACCAAGAGCGAGCATAATGATCCGGGCGCGCGTTGCTTTCGTGGGGGTCTCAGATGAACCCGCCCAATCGAAGCCTTGATGTTGGTCAGCCCAGAATAAGATTGTCCTAGCGGTTTCCAGTTCAGTCTCGCGAACAAAATACTCATCGCCGCGCGCACTACGCCGCCAGTCAATTCTGTCTGCCGCATCGGTTTGGGCATATCTTCTATACTGCCAAAATTGTTCGCCAGACCCAACGCGTTTGCGACCAGCGGCACCGGGATGAATAACATCAGCCGCGGCCACTTGAAGCGACAATCCTGGAAGCTGGCGAGCAATAATTTCAGCTTCTGCGCGAAGGGTCGTGAGATCTAGCACTTAGCTAACACAACTAAAAAACACAGGTCTGAGCCATGTCTATGGTTTCATCCATGGTCAATTGATCTGGGGAGTTCGGGGCACGATTAGAGAGTGCGTTTTGCATAGCTGTTAAACGACGATTAGTCTCAAACTCGAAATAGGCCTCATGCATACCGCGTGGGAATTTTGAAGATAGAGTCTCTGCGCCCGCATCAATCGCGCGATTTTGTATGCTTCGAAGGTCACCTTGGGATTTTCCATCAAGGATTGCCTTTTTAACACCATCAGTGATTTCGATAACTGTCTTAGAAGCAAGGCAGTCAATTGTAAGCTTGTCGGCGTCTGAAACAGTCTCAGTCGAGCTGTTGCAGGCCGATAAAGTTATCGCGAGTGCGAAAGCGGAAAGTACGGATTTTAACATGTTTTAAGCGGCCTTACTTATCAAATCGCCAATCAGCATATCTAACTCTGGCGCTTCACCGGTCGGATCATAGCGCATGCCCATACGGTGCGCGAGGCAAGGCTCTGCAAGGGCTTCGACATCCTCAATGCTTGGGGCTAGACGTCCGCGAAGCAGGGCGCGTGCGCGGCAAGCGAGCATCAATGCTTGTCCAGCGCGCGGGCTTGGCCCCCAGTCGACGAAACGACGTACGCGGTCATCGCTAGACTGTTCCGGCCGTGCGTCGCGGATCAGGGTAAGAATAGCATTCAATACGCTTTCACCAACAGGCATCTGCCGTACGAGGTTTTGCAGATCGATCAGTTGTTGAGCGTTCAGCGCTGTTTGGACGGTCTGTTCGTCTGAACCTGTTGTTTCAATCAGAATGCGGCGCTCAGTATCGAGGTCGGGATATGTAACGTCGACTTTCAAGAGAAAGCGGTCGAGCTGCGCTTCCGGAAGCGGGTAAGTGCCTTCTTGCTCAATCGGGTTCTGGGTTGCTAGAACATGAAACGGTGCGGGCAAATCATAACGGACACCCGCGACAGTGACGTGCTTTTCCTGCATCGCTTGTAGAAGTGCAGACTGGGTACGGGGCGAAGCGCGGTTGATTTCGTCGGCCATAAGCAGGCTGGTGAAAATCGGACCTTTGATGAACCGGAAAGCACGAGAGCCATCAGCCCCTTCATCTAAAACTTCTGAGCCGAGAATATCGCCTGGCATTAGGTCTGGTGTGAACTGAATACGGGCATTATCCAGTCCAAGCGCTGTGCCGATGGCTTCGACAAGCCGAGTCTTGGCCAAGCCGGGCGCGCCGATCAAAAGGGCGTGACCGCCAGCCAATATCGCCGACAGCGCCAATTCGATAACGCGTTCTTGGCCGAAAACGGCTTTTCCGATCTCTTTTCTAACTTGAGAAAGGGTTTCGCCAGCTGCTTCGGCCTGCGCCACAATTGCCGGATTATCGTCTGCCATGGGGTCTCCGTCTTCACACTTGGCTTTTAAGCCCTACCTGTAATCAAGATCATGGCGGAGAACCACATGAAATCAAATGGAAATCCTGTCATTTCTTTGGAACAGGTGTTGAAAGCCATCGCGCCTGAAGGCGTGGAAGGCAAGTTACCGCCTGTTCACCTTTGGAATCCCGAGCATTGCGGCGATATTCAAATGGAAATTCGCAAGGATGGAAGCTGGTGGCACGAGGGCACAAGAATTGGCCGCGAGCGGCTGGTGAAGCTGTTCTCGCGTATTCTACGCAAGGACCCGGACGGCGAGATTTATCTTGTGACGCCGTATGAAAAAGTAATCGTCCATGTTGAAGACGCTCCGTTTCTGGCCGTGCGGGTGGACAGAGTAGGTGAGCCGGGTCCGGATCAGGTGTTAGTGTTCAAAACGAATCTTGATGATGTCACGATGGCCGGGCCAGATGCGCCGTTACGTGTTGAGACGGATCCAGAAACGCTAGAG
>JAQWGO010000051.1 GCA_029238175.1 Henriciella sp.
GACCGATTTGGCGCACTGCATCACACGATGGATGATGTCGCCATTGCCTCTAAATTCTTTGGTGTCCTCATGACAATAGCAGGTGCAGGTATCGGCGCGATTGTAATCGCCGCCATAGGCCGCATGCCTGTTTTGATTGCCGGCGCATTACTCGCCGCTGGAACTAATCTTCTTTTCGCAGATTTATCGGCTGGCGGCGCAGGCATGGACGCATTCTTAGCGTTTACGCAGCTCGATATACCACTGATCGCATTTGCAGAATGGGCAGCCGTAATTTCACCCGACCCGGTGGCACCAGATCAAGGCCAGCGCATGGCCCGCTTGATGATGGCGATTGCTTTTGAGAACCTTGCAGGCGGCTTCGCCAGTGTCGCGATTGTTGCTTACCTCACCTCAGTCGTGAACCAACGCTTTGCGGCGGTCCAATATGCCCTACTCGGCTCTCTTACCATGCTGCTAGGTACGCTTGGGCGGTCTTGGCTTGGTGAAATTATCGAAGCAGAAGGCTATTATACTGTCTTCATCATCACATTCTGGCTTGGCATGATTGCCGTTGCATTATGCGTTATCGAAGCGGTCAGGCGCAGTTGGGAAGCCCGAAAGCTTCCCACTAAAATTGAAGCCTAAACCTGAACCCCATCAATATCGAACGCGGCGACCGTCGCCAGATTGACGATATCGTTCACGGTCGCACCGAGTGAAGAAATTTGGACAGACTTGGACATGCCCAACAGCACCGGTCCGATAACGGTCGCGCGGCTCATACCTTCCAACAGATTCGTTGATATCGAAGCAGAGTGGATGGCTGGCATCACGAGCACGTTTGCCTCACCTGTAAGGCGCGAGAATGGGTAAAGAACTTTATGCATCGGGTTCAATGCGACGTCCGCTGAAATATCACCCTCATATTCAAAGTCGCAATCCCCGGATGCATCCAGCAAAGCAACCGCTTCACGAACTTTCTCTGCTCGCTCACCCATAGGGTTTCCAAAAGTCGAGTAAGACAGGAATGCTACACGCGGTATGAAGCCAAGGCGCTTCACTGCTTTCGCAGCTTCTTTTGCGATGCCTGCCAGTTTCTCTCCATCTGGAAGCTCGTTGACGCTGGTATCGGCGATAAAGATTGTTTTACCGCGATTGATCACCATCGACATGCCAATAACGTCTGAATCCGGTAGCGCGTCTAGTGTCATGCGAACATCATTCAGGCAGACATCATAGTTACGTGTCACACCCGTGACCATGCCATCGGCATCGCCCAATGCCAGCATACAAGACCCAAATACGTTACGGTCCTGATTTACAAGGCGCTGTGCATCGCGCTTCAGATAGCCTTTGCGTTGCAAGCGCTCATAAAGGTAGTCTGTATAATCGGCATTGCGATCAGACAGACGCGCGTTGACAATTTCAAGGCTACCTTCTGGCACACCCATCTGCTGCATTGTGCGCTCTACCTGTGCCTCGCGGCCAATAAGGATTGGATGGCCCAGGCCTTGCTGTTGGAACGTGAAAGCGGCGCGAACAACTTGTGGCTCTTCACCTTCAGCAAATACAATCCGCTTCTGGTCCTGACGCACAGTATTCTGAACGCCTTGCAAGAAGCTGGCGGTTGGGTCGAGACGTCGGGCAAGAGAATGGCGATACTCTTCCATATCTTCGATAGGCTTGCGGGCGACGCCTGTATCCATTGCCGCTTGTGCCACGAATGGTGGAATAAAGCTGATCAAACGCGGATCAAACGGGGTTGGAATAATATAGTCTTTACCGAAAGTTGGACGCGACCCGTGATAGGCGGCGGCCACTTCATCAGGTACATCTTCGCGGGCCAGTTCCGCCAATGCGCGCGCGGCAGCAACCTTCATTTCCTCGTTGATAGAGCGGGCGCGGACATCCAACGCGCCGCGGAAAATGTAAGGAAAGCCAAGCACGTTGTTGACCTGATTAGGATAGTCAGAGCGCCCCGTTGCGATAATTGCATCGCCGCGCACAGACTTAATTTCTTCTGGGGTGATTTCTGGGTCAGGGTTGGCCATCGCGAAAATGATCGGATTAGCCGCCATCGATTTGACCATATCCTTCGTCACCGCGCCTTTAACTGAAAGACCCAGCAAGCAATCAGCGCCGTCCATAGCTTCGGCCAGTGTGCGCTTGTCCGTCTTCACTTGGAATGCGGATTTGAACTGGTCCATGCCGTCGGTACGACCCTCATAAATAACACCATTGCGGTCACACATCAGAATATTTTCAGCTTTAACACCTAGGTGACGGATGAGGCCCGCTACAGAAAGCCCGGCTGCGCCAGCACCTGATACGGCAACTTTTAGATCCTCAAGCCGGCGGCCGGTGATCGCACACGCATTGATAATACCCGCGGCGGCAATAATCGCCGTGCCGTGCTGGTCGTCGTGGAAGACTGGAATATCGAGCTCTTCGCGAAGACGGCTTTCAATGATGAAGCATTCCGGTGAGCCGATGTCTTCAAGGTTGATACCGCCCCATGTCGCGCCGATATTGCGGACGACGGTACAGAACTCATCAATCTCTTTGGTTTGAACCTCAACGTCAAAACTATCGATGTCTGCGAAGCGTATGACTACACCGCCAAAGGCAACACTGTCGCGGTGATTTCTAACGGTACGGCGA
>JAQWGO010000102.1 GCA_029238175.1 Henriciella sp.
CTGTCTCTGATGGGTGAACTTATCGCGCGTACGGGCTCTGAAGCTGCAGGCGAATGGGCAAAAGCTGTCGCCGAAAACATGGCCCGCAAACCGCAGGGCGGCGATACCGATCAAATTAGAGGTATCGCAGCTGGCGAGTGCAGTATCGCAATCGTGAACCACTATTATTGGGTCCGCCTCTCACAAAGCGCCTCAGTTTCAGATCAAGAAGCCGCAGGCGGCGTTCAATTCATCGTTCCAAGCTTCGGCGACGGCAACGGTGCACACGCCAATATTACCGGCGCAGGCGTAACGGTAATGGCCGATAATCCAGAGCTTGCGGCTGATTTCATCGCATACCTTCTCACCGATGAGGGTCAGAAATACCTGACCATGGAAACAAAAGAGCTTCCAATAACGGCCTCGGCAGAGTTACCGGAAGGCGACGAAATCATGCCAACCTTTACGGCTTCTGAAACGCCACTGGAAACGTTTGGTGAGAATCAAGCTGAAGCTCAGCGTCTCTACGATCTTGCGAACTGGAACTAGGCACAAAAACTCATGCTGACGGCAATTTGGGATACGGGGCGGACAGCCCGCTCTGTAGCCTTGCCGATCATCATCGTATTGTTCGTCAGTCTGCCAGTTATTCTGGCGATTTGGTTTGGTGCGACCGCTGGCGGTAGTTCCGCGTGGGATCACATCGTTCAAAACCGCCTAGCGCCCTATACATTTACAACGCTCTCAACGCTTCTGCTGACCGCGCTGCTCATTCTCATCATTGCGGTGCCGTCAGCATGGATTGTCAGCATGTATGAGTTTTCCGGACGCCGCATCTTTGAGTGGGCACTAATTCTACCCCTTGCGATGCCCGGTTATGTCATGGCGTATGCTTGGGCGGATTTCGTTGGCGTGTCTGGGCCGCTGCAATCCACTATTCGAGAAATAACGGGAATGGGCGCGCGTGATTATTGGTTCCCAAATATCTATTCTGTCCCGGGCTTAGCCTTCATCCTCGCCACGACTCTTTTTCCATATGTGTACATCACCGCCCGCGCCGCTTTCACCACACAGTCACTCGCGACCTTAGAAGTGGCCAAAAGCCTAGGTTCAAGCGGCATAGCCCTCTTCTGGCGTGTCGCTCGGCCTGCAGCTCAACCTGCGATCATAGGCGGCCTCGCCCTTGCGCTGATGGAGGCTGCTGCAGACTATGGCGCGGCTGACTACCTTGGCATTCAAACCTTAGGCGTCGGCATCATCCGGGCATGGAGTTCATTTGGCGAACCCGCCACTGCCGCGCGTCTAGCCCTAACGCTCATTACGATCGCGTTCCTCTTCCTGATCTGCGCTCGCTTCTTGCAGGGCAAAAGCGGCACTCAACAAACCAGCGTCCGTTGGCTCACACCGTCACGGACGATACTGACAGGCACAGCGGCAGCCACACCTATTATCTGGTGCAGCATGATTGTGTTGCTTGCTTTCATCCTGCCTGTCGGGCGCTTGGTTTGGCTATTCTTAGAAACAGGTCCCGGCGCTGCTTCGATATGGCCGCCACTCCAAAGCAGCATCATTCTCGGCGGCGCAGGCGCTTTGGCCGCATTCATTTGCAGCCTGACCTACGTCCTTATGACCCGTCACTCGCAGACTTTAAGAATGTTCAGCCGTCTCTCAGCGTCGGCCGGATATGCAGCGCCCGGCGTTGTTCTGGGGCTAGGCGCCCTCTTACTTTTGAAGACAACAGGCTTTCCCCTCTCCGGCGCATTGGCGCTTGGTCTACTGATTTGGGTATATGCGTCACGGTTCACTGCCGCTGGCGTGGAGCCACTTCAAGCTGCTTTAGACAAAGCCCCAAAGAGCTTAGACCTCGCAACGCGCAGCCTTGGCAGTAAGGGGCTCGACCGCCTGTTTCGCGTTGATCTGCCATTAATTGCGCCCGGGGCATTCGCGGCGTCACTCATTTTATTCGTTGAAGCCATAAAAGAGCTACCCGCAACGCTTATGCTTCGCCCTTTCGGATGGGACACACTTTCGGTTCGCGCCCACGCATATGCAACTGATGAGCGGCTAGCTGAAGCAACACTACCATCCTTACTGATCGTTTTGGCTGGCTTAGCCCCGGTCCTGCTTCTATCGTGGCGCTTGTCCCAATCACAGAGAACGTCATCTTGATGTCAAATCATGCTCCATTGAAGGCCGCAGGCCTGACCAAGCGCTATGGCAACCGCGATGTTGTCTCTGACGTAAACCTCGACCTTAATCCTGGTGAAATCACCGCGCTCGTTGGCATGTCTGGTGCTGGCAAAACGACCCTCTTGCGATTATTCGCAGGTATGGAACGGCCAAGTCATGGCCGGGTTCTATCCGGTGAAACACAGCTATCTAGCCCAGAAAACCTTGTCCCGATCGAGAAACGCCGCATCGGTCTCGTATTCCAAGACTTCGCACTATTTCCGCACCTGAACGTGTTGAAAAACATTGCGTTTGGCCTGCAACATCTACCGAAAGAAGATCGCATCAAACACGCGAAACGCTGGACAGAACGCCTTGAGCTATCTCATCGCGAAGACGCATATCCACACCACCTATCTGGCGGTGAGCAACAGCGCGTGGCTATCGCACGGGCGTTAGCTCCAGCACCGGTTGCGATCTTGCTTGATGAACCGTTCTCCGGCCTCGACCCTTCCATGCGCGAACATGTTCGCCATGTTGCTCTTTCAGCGATCCGTGAAGCTAATGTCCCGTCCCTGTTGGTAACCCACGATGCATCTGAGGCTTTAGTGCATGCCGACAAGGTCGCCATCATTCATGAAGGGCGAATCCTTCAGTGTGACAGGCCGGACGTCGCTTATACTCAACCGAACTGTTTGGAATCCGCTCGCGCGCTGGGGCCAATTCACACGCTCGCAAAATCGCACCTACCTGAAGAATGGCACGCCAAAACACCCGACAGCGAAACACTACATTATCGCCCAGAAGCCCTGCGGATCGACCCAAACAGCAAGATTTCCCTCAAACTCACGAGGTGGCGTTTAGCTGGTGCACTCACAGAAATGACCTTTCAATACCATAACTCGGAGCTCTTTATGACAGCACGACCGCATAGAAAGCTGAATATCGGTGATGAAGTTCCGGTCGATTTAGATCCGTCATTGGTCTTCAACTTCCCAGACGAACAATCTGACATTTCAGTCATTTAGGCGACTTGCCCTCGCCAAGACACATTCATCCGCCTAGCTTGCCGTCAAACAAGGATCATCGCTTCATGCATCGTTTGATACTCTCATCCTTAGTCGCCACCTTCCTTTGGATCGGCGTCGCCTATCAGGCATCCGGGCAAGGCCTCATCCGAGATGCGGAGATTGAAAAGTCACTGCGTGAATGGACTGACCCGATTCTCGAAGTTGCCGGGCTGCAGCCAAATGATGTTGGCCTCTATATCATCAACGATAATAGCTTGAACGCATTCGTCGCGAATGGGCAGCGCATTCACTTGCATGCCGGTCTACTCATGGCCGCTGATAATGCGCGTCAGATTAAGGGCGTCATTGCGCACGAAACCTGCCACATCGCTTGTGGCCATACAGTTACCCGCACGAGAGCCGCCAGAGTTGCATCGCGCCCCGCACTTGTCTCAATTGGATTGGGTGTCCTCGCAATCGCCGCTGGCGCTGGTGAAGCCGGCGCGGCCCTGATCGCCAGTTCTCAGCAATTCGCCGCGCTCAACTTCTTCGTTCACACTCGCGCCGAAGAGGCTATGGCCGACACCCAAGCCATTCAGTACCTTAGTGATCTTGGACAATCTCCAATGGGAATTGTCGAGTTCTTCGAAAAGTTCCGTTATCAGGAAGTCCTCTCAGAGGCCCGTCGCTTCCCGTACTTCCGTTCGCACCCACTTTCATCTGAACGCGTCCGCGTCACACGCACGCTAGCGCTCGAAACAGGCCTTGCAGATGTCCCAGAAGACCCTGAAGTCGTCTATCAATTCGATATGATGCAGGCGAAACTGGTTGGGTTTCTTGAGCCACCAGCGCGCGTTTATCGTGATTACCCACCAACGGACACCTCTCAACCTGCCCTCTACGCTCGCTCAATTTCGGCCATGCAAGTTTCCGATATTGGCACGGCTCTCAGAGACGTTGAAGAGCTATTGTTGCTCGACACCGAAAACCCATATTTCCACGAACTGAAAGGTCAAATTTTGTTTGAAGCGGGCCGCGCACCTGAGTCTGTCGAGCCATTGCTACGTGCAAATGAACTCCTTCCAGATAACGCACTTCTCCTCATCTCGATGGCACGGTCACTCATTGCCCGCGGTGAGGAAGGTGATGTGGAGGCCGGAGAATTTGCTCTGCGTGACGCGTTGATCGCCGAACCAAATAACGCGTTTGCATGGGCACAGTTGGCGATTGCATTAGAAAAGCAAGGCCTCCGTCCTGAAGCACAACTTGCAACCGCAGAGTCCGCCTACAATGTCGGTGACTATCCTCGGGCCTATTCTTTCGCCAGCCGAGCAGTCCGTGACCTCACACCAGGAACACCGGACGCAAGACGCGCAGCAGATGTCCGTAACGCCACCGATCCCGCACTTCCCGAAAACGAGCCCTACTACCGCCGTAGACGTTAGATACCTCACAAAGCCGTTATAAGATTCGCCATCTCGTTCAT
>JAQWGO010000105.1 GCA_029238175.1 Henriciella sp.
TTAAAGTTGAGTTTGACACCCCTGATGGAAAAGTTAGGGCCGTAAAAGGTACGAATTTTGAGGTTGCGGCGGGCGAGTGCCTGGGCATCGTCGGGGAGTCTGGATCAGGTAAAAGCCAAACCGTTTTGGCCGCGATGGGCCTGCTCGCGGACAATGGCACGGCCACCGGGTCGGTGAATTTTAACGGCACCGAAATGCTGACGGCTGGCAAGAAAGCGCTGCGCAATATTCGCGGCGCTGAAATGTCGATGATCTTTCAAAATCCACTGACCAGCCTGACCCCGCATATGACTGTCGGCGCGCAAATGCGCGAAGTTCTAAAACTGCACAAAGGCATTAGAGGCGAAGAAGCGAACAAGGTCTGTGTCGATTGGCTGGAACATGTCCGCATTCCAGAGGCGCGGCGCCGTATGGATGCTTTCCCGCACGAATTGTCCGGCGGTATGCGTCAACGCGTGATGGTCGCCCTCGCCATGCTTTGCGGCCCAAAACTGCTGCTTGCGGATGAGCCGACAACCGCGCTGGACGTGACGGTGCAAGCACAAGTGCTGGACCTGATGGATGATCTAAAACGCGACACCGGAACCGGGATTGCCTTCATCACACACGATATGGGCGTCGTAGCCCGCATGTGCGACCGCGTCGTCGTCATGCGCTACGGGGAAATTGTAGAGCAGGGCAGCATTGACGACATTTTCTACAACCCCCAGCATGAATATACCAAAATGCTCTTGGATGCGGTGCCCCGCATTGACCAACCCAACAAACCTGGCCGTCCCATGCTAGGCGCTGCGCCGGCGTTAGATGTCGCCCCAATCCTGACGGCGGATGAGCTAAAGGTGCATTTCCCCATCAATGTCGGCGGCGGCATCTTTGGCAAGATGAAGCCCCTTAAAGCGGTAGATGGCGTCAGTTTCGACCTGCGCCCCGGTGAAACCCTCGGCGTTGTCGGCGAAAGCGGTTGCGGCAAGTCCACACTTGCAAGAGCGGTCTTGAAACTGGTGCCGCAAACCTCTGGCACAGTCGCTTGGATGGGCCGTGATATTTCTCAGGCCGACAGAACGACCATGAATGCCCTGCGCGATGATATGCAGATCGTTTTCCAAGACCCCATGGCTAGCCTCGACCCGCGCATGAGTATCGGCAATTCAATGGCTGAACCCCTAACCGTGCACTCACCGCATATGACCAAGGCGGAGCGCGAAGCGGCTGTACGCGATATCATGCCGCGCGTGGGCCTCGACCCTGATCTGATTAACCGTTATCCGCATGAACTCTCGGGCGGGCAGAACCAACGCGTTGGTATCGCCCGCGCGATGATTTTGGAACCTAAGCTGGTCGTATGCGATGAGGCTGTTTCAGCCCTCGATGTCTCTGTGCAGGCACAGGTCGTGGACCTGCTGATCGAACTCCAAAAAGAGTTCGGTCTTGCGATGATCTTCATCAGTCATGACTTGTCAGTGGTGAGAGAGATCAGCCACCGCGTCATGGTGCTATATCTTGGTAAGGTCGTTGAGATTGCTGGACGAACAGAGATTTATGAAGAAGCGCGCCACCCTTATACGCGGGCTCTAATCTCTGCTGTGCCAGCGCCTGACCCTAGAGCTGAGCGGGCGCGTGAACGTGTGAAGTTGGAGGGCGATTTACCTAGTCCACTAGACAGCCGCGCACCGCTTCGTTTCTTGAAATCACTCGTCGTCGATGATTCTGATGCAGAGCAATATACCCCGAAGTTGATCGAAATCGCTCCGGGGCATTTAGTGGCTGAGCATGACCCATTTGCCGGGTCAGACGGATTACGCGCTTAGCGAGAGCAGATCACGCATCCGAGATAGCTGCCATTGGCTTCAATCTCGTCGACACGCTTGTAACCATTATCGCGGCAGAACTGGCGCGCGTTGCGGTTTGTCGCGGGGATGCGGTCGCCATAACGATCACGCGGATTGTCGAACTGGTAGCTGTCATAGCTTTGGCCGCCGCCATAATCGGCATTGCGAGGCCTTGGCGTATTGTAGCCATAGTCGTTTCCACGATTTCTGCGGTTGCCAGAATTACGGTCCCGGCGGCGATCATACGGGCGAAGCGAGCTGATCCGGTCATTCAATGACAAGTCTTTCAGTTCCCAAACTGAGCTGCCAATAACCTCACAGAATCCGCGATAATTCGGGTCTTCGCAGACTAACCAGCGTCCAGAATTGATCTGGATGGAGCTGGCCGTGTCGTTGAAGCGATATTGGTTCAAGTTCGGAACTGCGCCATCAAACCCCAGAAACGCACCGCGCATGTCTGGGTGCTGAAACAGTGAGATCGCGTGATTATCCGGACCTTTTTTGTAAACTGTCGGAGAGATCGAAGAGATTCGGCCCGTCAGGCCAATATCGCGTAAGTCACGTACATTCCGGTCGACATATTCGCACCGTCCGCGGCCATTTGGATCTTCACACAGGAGCCATACGCCTGAGCGAACTTTCACACTTCGGGCTCTGTCATTGAAGCCAACATTCTTCAAGTATGGAACGTTTCCATCTATGCCGATCCGCTCACCGCCGAAGCCTTCACGGTCGAATAAGACGACCGGTGCTCTATCAGAACCGCGATCACCGCGCGGCCTGTCACCTCTCGGTCGATCTCCGCGGCGCCCCCCACCCAGCGGTCTCATAGACGTGATATTATCATTGAATCGGATATCGCTAAGCTTGCGCACTGAGCCATCAATGACAGTACATTTGCCGCGATAGTCGGGATCAACACAAAGCTCCCAGGTTCCACGCACCTGAATGGAAGAGATTGTGTCGTTAAAGCGGGCTTCGGCCAGATTTCGGATCGGTCCATCAATTGTTAAAGCCTGCCCCCGAAAACCGGGGTCTTTAAACACTATTGCTTCGCCGGCTGACGCTCCGCCTCGCAGTTGGGCGATTGCGGGTGTGGCTGAAGCAACCCCAATAATGGCGGCCGCAAGCAAGGTTTTGTTCAAGAGTTTGGTCATGGGAAAGTCCCTTCATATCGAACGCATGAAGGGACTTTACGAAAAGCTATCTGAACGCGCTGGTAGTTGATGCTTCACGTTCGGTTCAGGCTACTCAGCAGCGTTCATGATGCCTTGCATTTGACCTATCCATGCGATCCAGGCTTTCCGTCCGGCATCGGTAAGGAACACGCGGGTTTGCGGGCGCCGACCAACGAAGCGCTTCTCTTGCCGCACATAGCCTGCATCTTCGAGTTTTCTGAGATGGGTCGACAGATTGCCATCTGTTGCCCCAACTTTCTGTTTTAATTCGCCGAATATTGCCGGGCTGACCGTTGAGAGATAAGCCATAATGCCAAGTCTCAGCCGCCCGTGGATGACGTCATCAATGGCGCTGTGGTCGAAAGGGTTTGTCTCATCTGACATAGTTAACCCCTATACGACGCTTTTGGGTTCTTGGCGCAGAAGCGCAATTCCAGGTAAGAATACTGTGATGAATGCACCTAGAGAGGCGTTCGCCCAGATGAACGTTGTACCTGAGAACCAAGTTGAAATCGCTACGAATGTTAGCGCCATGAAGCCAGCGTTACGAAGATGATTATTCTTTGCCATTAACCCAGATGTCAGCAGTCCAGTTCCGTAGACCGAAAATACGAGTGGTAGAGAACTCATAAAGCCGGGGTCCGCCGTTTGGGTCAAAATGGACTTGATTGTCAGCGTGATGAAATAGGCGAATAGGGCAAAACCGCCTGCCATCCAGACGTTTGCTTCTGTGCGATTGGCCGCCGACGATGCGCCGGGCTTGTTACCTGACATGGACTTCACTAGCAGGAAATACCCACTCAGCCCTATTATGCCCAACGCCGCCCATAAAATGCCGTAAGCGGCAGATCCAAGGCCGAACATTCCTTCTGCGATCATGAAGTGCGAAGCATATGCCAAAGTCACTAATCCTCCCCACCATGCAAGGAAGCGCCCGCCTAGAAGCGGCGCCGTTTGGCCAGCTTCGGCTAAGTCCCGAACATAGGCTAAATCGTCTTTAAGTGCTGAGTCGTTCATCGTGCGCTCCAATTACTTTGTTTTTCAAAGTTATTGCCGTTAACAGCTATTGTCAAGTCCATACCTTCCGAAAAAGCTTGGCAGGGGCGTTGTCGCAGTTAGATATGAGGTTAACGAGATATAAAATGACCCCAGGGACCGAACCGATGGCCGATACAGCAAAACTACCCCCTTTCCGACCGCTTGGGCAAAAGGCGCCTGATATTGAATGTATTCGAAAGCCAGATGGTGCGATCTATCTCACCCAGCGCCATAAGCCAGGCGATCGACCACGCTCCATTCCTCATGCGCTACAGACGCGAGCAGGCATGCATCCTGATCGTGAGTGGTTGAAGCAACGCAACCCAGAAACTGACCAATGGGATGCGATTACTTATGGCGATGGTTGGACGGGTGTTCAGTCGATTGCACAAGCATTGTTGCAGATGGGTGCAGGCCCTGATGCGCCGGTTATGATCCTGTCAGGCAATTCTATCGAGACAGCGATGATGATGGTTGCTGCCATGACAATCGGAGCACCAGCAGCGCCAATTTCAGTTCCTTATTCCACAATGTCGACAGACTTTGAAAAATTAAAGCATTGTTTCAATGCCGTTCAACCGAAAGTGCTTTTTGCGGCTCAAATGAAGCCCTTTGCTAATGCACTCGCAGCGTTGGGTGAGCATGGATGTACCGTCATTACAGCAGACGGTGCAAATGGCGTGGTCTCTTATCATACGTTGAAAGACACCCCGATCACCGAAGCTGTTTCGGCGGCTATGGACCAGCTTCATGACGACACGGTTGGGAAGTACCTGTTTACGTCTGGCTCAACCGGCATGCCGAAACCTGTGCCAACAACACAAGGCGCGATGTGTTCAATGATCGCTGGAGTCGAAGGCCTGAGGGATGATGCGAGGGATCCTGATTACGATCCTGAGCAGCCAGATAATTTTCTTGATTGGTTGCCGTATTTAACAAAAACACCCCTCATGTTGAATTAGCAAAAGAACTAAGCGATAGGGGCCATAATGTGTTGTTAGTA
>JAQWGO010000054.1 GCA_029238175.1 Henriciella sp.
CTGGCCAAAGCGCAAGGCGGTCAGTTCGGGATTGGGACGTCACATAAGGACGCTAATTTCGGTTCAGCCGTCTATGCCCCGATGGGTGATGGTCTTGAATATGAGGTGAGTATCACGCAGAGCGCACTCGTGCTACGACCTGCCAATGCAGCGGCAAAATCGCGTATGCAAGCACAGGAGTAGGGCATAGACGGCTGAACCGAAATTAGCGTCCTTATGTGACGTCCCAATCCCGAACTGACCGCCTTGCGCTTTGGCCAGACCGTAAACGTCCAGTCCCGGATTTTCGTAGAGTTGAATACCCGTTGCGGTCGCTTCACTTACACCGCTCGTATTGTAGCGACGCGAATAGCGCCCCTCCAGAAAGTCTAGTCGATAGACGCTGTCATAGCCCAGCATTTGCGACATCGGCTTAAAAGTAATCACCTGCGCGCCCAGCGAAAACTCATCGCCTTTAATCGCATCAATGTTACGCACTTCGCCTTCAGGCAGCAGCATCGTGACGCTGTAAGTATCATCAACATTCGGCGCTTTATCAAAGCTGATCGTCGCCACAACGCGCTCATAGGTCAGGCGTTTATAGGTCTGCAGGTTCAAGCCAACAAAGGTCGCAACCCCTGCTGCGCCAAGAAACCCAATTCCGAACAGAAAGCGCAAACCGCCCGCCGCCAGTCTCAATTTCATCAAACGCCCAAGCCCGGCAAAGCTCAGCATCAAGCCGACAACACCTGCCAAGGCTGGTAATATCCACCAGATTAAACCCATCACATCTCTCCCTTTGGACCACCCCTTCCGGTCCTTATATAACCGACTATAGCAATGGTTAACGAATGCGCGAGGGAGAATTCACAGGCTCCCCAACGCGCGCAATTTAGTCTAGGGAACCTGAATGACTGATATCAACGCTCTGATCGCCGCCCTGCCAAAGGCAGAACTCCACCTCCACCTTGAAGGCAGCCTTGAGCCGGAACAGCTGATGCTGTTTGCAGAGCGCAACAATGTCGACATCCCGTTCAAAACGCTGGACGAGGTGAAAGCCGCCTATAATTTCAATAACCTCCAGGATTTCCTCGACATCTACTATCAAGGTATGTCGGTGCTACAGACTGAGGCTGATTTCCACGACCTGACCGATGCTTACCTACAGCGCTGCGCCGATGATAATGTCCGCCATGTCGAGGTCTTCTTCGACCCACAGGGCCATACTGATCGCGGCCTACCGTTCAGCACGCCTATCAATGGCATCCTATCCGCCCTCGACGCCGCCAAAGACAAATATGGCATCACCTATAAGCTCATCATGTGCTTCCTGCGCCACCTCAGCGAAGACGCCGCCTTCGAAACCCTCGCGCAGGCTGAGCCTTATATGGACCGCATCCACGGCGTCGGCCTCGACAGTAGCGAAGTTGGCCACCCGCCATCCAAGTTCCAAAACGTCTTCGCCGCCGCTCGGACAAAAGGCCTGAAACTCGTCGCCCATGCGGGTGAGGAAGGGCCGCCGGAATATGTCTATGAGGCGCTAGACCTGCTAAAAATCGACCGCATAGACCACGGCAACCGCCTTCTCGAAGACCCCGCCTTGATCGCACGTGTAAAAGACGCAGGCCTGACCCTCACCGTCTGCCCGCTATCGAACCTCTCGCTATGCGTGATCGACGACCTTAAAGACCACCCAATGAAGCGCATGCTCGACCTTGGCCTACGCGCCACAATGAACAGCGACGACCCGGCCTATTTCGGCGGTTATGTGAACCAAAACTACCGAGAAACCGCCGCAGCCGTCGGCCTAACCGCGGACGAGATTGTGACACTGGCAAAGAACAGCTTCACAGGATCATTCTTGAGTGAAGCAGAGCAAGCCGTGCATCTGGCCGAAATTGATCGGGTTGTAAGTCAGACTTGACGCTTCGTTGGCGATTACTAGTTAGCCGAATTTTATTTCGTTGGATATATCCTGTTCGATCTCGCTATTAAATTCATCGATATCGGAATACTGGTCGAATATGTAAGCAACTTCTGCTATTGCAGAGACGGTAACACAATCAAAGCTGCCCTCTTTATTGATGTATTTGTAGTTATTTTCGTCGTTCAAAATCAGCCATTTAGTAAACCATCCAACCCTGCTGAAGCCGAGGGCATTAAGCTGACTGACGTGCGGTAAGAGAAACTCTTGATAGGCTTGCAGCCGGTCAACGACATCATCGGGCGGATAATAATTCCCGCGATCAAACCCGTGCATGGTCTGAACGATAAAATCACGTGCAACAAACATCAGCATATCGTTGTTCAAATCGAAATAATTTGGAGCACCCAATAACTGCTTCCTAAGATCATAGGGTGCATTTGTTGGGCGGAAATTCGCTTCAGCGCTGCGTAGCAATTTGATCACTAAATATAGCACTATGACCAAACAGCTACAGATACCAAATAGTACAATTTCAAAGCCAGTGAGGTCCCTACCAATCCATGAGCTCATTTCACTAGGAGCCTCCTTAGTACGGTTTTCAAAGTAAAGCCCCCTACTCGCTAACCTCAAATCCACACTGGTTCTGCTCCATCGTGATCTGCTTGGTGATCCGGCCCGCATTCGCGGCGTAGGCTTCGGTCACTGAGCCGCTTACGACATTCTTTTCGCGCAGCGGGCTAACATCCTCACACAGGTGGAACACGCGTGGGGAGTCATGCTTTTCTGCGCCCGCTGGTGGCTGGATCCAGTAGACAATATCGCGGCCATTTGGATTGTCGGCGTCTCTGGTGGCCTCTGCCACAGCTTCTGAATCCCTGGCGATTTCCTGCGCTTGTTCAGCAACCTCTGGAGAACAAGCGGTCGTTGGCAAGTTGCCTTTTATTTGCAGGGCGCACTCATTCATGTCTTCGGTATACTGCTCAACCGATGGCGGATTGTAGCTTACTCCGATCAAGGTCGCGACAACGGCCAAGACCGCGCCAACACCGCCAGCGATTTGCTTATTCTTCGGGTCCATATCCTTATCCATCAGGATAAGTGCCAGAAGCGGCAGGAACGCAATCAGCGTAATAATCGCACCTAGCTGGTTCTGGACAAAGAATTTGAACTTCTCTTCCTTGCTGGCGGGGTCATGCTTGTTGGACGCTTTCCACATCAAGCTACCGGCGATCGCGAACACGGCGATGCCAACCAAAAGGCCAATTAGAATTGCAAGATTGCCCTGATCGAACATGCCTTTGAGCAGCATGACAATGCCTGCAATCTCACCACCAATCGCGATTACCCATGCAATGACCGCAAAAATCCGTAGCCGTTTCGCGGATGATTTCTGATCTTGGGTGGCTTGCCACGCTTTGGTGACATCAGTCTCTGTTTTTTCTTCAGTCATGTTCAATCTCCCCGTTACATGCCGCCTCAAAACCGCAACCTTTACAAGGCTTTAGACGGTTTTGCGCATCAGAATTCTTAGTTCCTCAACAGAGGATATTCAGGGATTCGACGAATTTTACGAGCGCGATGCGCAGCGCGCCCTTCATCGACGAAGAACACAGCCTCGACTTACCCGCCGAACCGCGCGCCTTCTGGCAAAAATGGATCAATCAGGCTCGGCCCATCAAACCCGGCGAGTTGCCCGTCTGCAAACACCACCAGCGTAAACGCCAAACTCACCGTCACATAGCACAGGAAATTCACCACAAACCCGAACTTCAACGCCCGGCTGGCCCAAACGGTCAGCACCAAAAGCGGCACCACAAACACCAGCGGCACAACCCACCAATCCAATTCTAAAAACAAGCTCACCCGCGCCTCATCATTGGGAATGAATATCGCGCTCATCCCCATGGCCAGCGCGCGCTGCATGAAGGCGGTAAAGATCAACTCATACCCGAACCACACCTTCTGAAAAATCGCCAGCCATGCGCCAACCAGCCCAAGCCAAAGCGTAAAGATCGGCCCGGCAATCGACACCAGCGCATAGTCAAAATCACTGCGCCAACCGCCCTCGACCAATCCAGCTTTGGTCAATTGAAAATACATCTCATAACCAAGCGCGGTACCTGCAATCCAATGCACAATCTCGTGCAGGATCATCGTCGCAATTACGACAACGAACATGGTCAGATAGAATGACAGGCCGGGCTTTAAGCGAGTACCGGAATTTGAAAGCATAGGATCAGTCCTCATCTGACGACCCTCTCTGACCTGAACGCCTTCAATGCGTAAGCCGAAGATAAAAAATAGTCGAGGCGAAGTTTCATACCGCACGGCGATACAAGGTCCGGTCCGCCCCCTTGTATATACTGACGGCTTAGTTTTATCTGCAACTAATCCAATCGACAGAGGCTCATCATGAAACGTACCATCATAACCGGCGTCAGCGCGCTTACCATCGCAGCTTTAATGCCGGCATTGGCGCAGGATGAAGCCGACAAATCAAACCGCTTCACTGCAGAGCGCGTCTTTGACATTGAGTATGCCAGCGATCCGCAAATCTCACCCGATGGATCAACAATCGTCTATGTCCGCCGCTCAATGGATCGCCAGACGGATACTGATCGCGGCGACCTTTGGACAATCGATACCGCGACACAGGCGCACCGCCCGCTCCTCGTTGGTGGTTCATCCAAAAGCAATCCACGCTGGTCGCCGGATGGTTCACGCCTCCTCTACTCAACCGCCAATGAAGGTCGCCCAGACCTTCGCGTCATGTACATGGACAATGGCGATACATTCTCCCTTGGTCAGTTCTATGAAGGGCCCGGCAGCGCGAAATGGTCACCGGATGGCAAGGCCGTTGCCTTCACAATGTTCGTCCCCGGTGAAACGCCCAGCTTCTCCAAACCATTAGCGGCACCAAAAGGCGCTGAGTGGTCGCCGCCAGTGCGTGTGTTCGATGACATCACTTTCCGCTTTGATGGTGCAGGCTATTTGAAAGAAGGCGCAACACACGTCTTCACCATCTCTACCGAAGGCGGTTCACCGCGCCAGATCACTGATGGCGAAGCCGATTTTGGCTCACCAGAGTGGCTGGATAATGGCACGCTTCTCGTGGTGGGTAACGACGCGCCAGACCGCGACCTCGACCCGATCGAAAGCGACATTTACAAGGTCAGCCTTACCGACCTCGCAATGTCCAAAATCACAGACCGCGATGGTCCAGACCATAGTCCCGCTGTCTCACCCGACGGCAAGTCTATCGCCTTCCTCGGCTATGATGACGAGCTGAAAGCCTATCAACAAACCAATCTCTATATGATGGATGCTAACGGCAAGAACCTGCGTGAAGTCGATAAAGATTTCGACCGCTCCATCGGAGACATCAAATGGGGCGCCGACAGTAAGACCGTTTATGCGCTCTACGAGAATTCCGGTACGCATGAGATTGGCAGCGTCACAAAACGCGGCAAGTTCAAATCCGTGGCGATGGGCATTGGCGGCACCAGTATCGGTCGACCATACGGCTCGGGAAGCTTCAGCGTCTCGAAAACCACGACCCCAAACTTCGCCTATACTGCAGGCTTTGCAGACAAGCCTGCTGAAGTCGCGGTCCAATCCAATGACAGTATCACCGTCCTAACAGACCTGAATGCAGACATTCTCCCCTTCCTCGACATGTCACCAATTGAGGAGATTAAAGTAGCGTCGTCCGTCGATGGCCGAGAGATCGAGGCGTGGGTCGCCCTACCGCCAGATTTCACCGCTGATGGCAGCTTCCCGATGATCCTTGAAATTCATGGCGGCCCGTTCGCCATGTACGGCCCCCTCTTTGCCAGCGAAATTCAACGCTACGCCGCCGAAGGTTACGTGACCGTCTATGTAAACCCGCGTGGCTCCACTGGCTATGGCGAAGAGTTCGCACAGCTGATCGACCGCGCCTATCCGGGCGATGATTTTGTTGACCTGATGGACGTGACAGACAGCCTGGTTGCGCGAAACTATGTTGATGAGAACCGTCTCTTCGTCACCGGTGGCTCTGGCGGCGGCATTCTAACGGCATGGATCGTGGGCAAGACAGATCGCTTCGCAGCAGCTGCCTCTATCAAGCCCGTCATCAACTGGATGACCATGGCCATGGCTGCGGATATCGGACAGTTCGTCCGCCGCCACTGGATCCGCGCCGATCCATGGAGCGACCCAGACGCGTTCCTGAAATTCTCACCCATCATGCTGATGGACAATGTGGTGACTCCAACGCTTGTCATGGTCGGCGAAGAAGATTGGCGCACGCCAACGTGGGAAGCAGAGCAATTCTACACCGCGCTAAAAATGAAAGAGGTCGACACCGCCCTCATCCGCGTTCCGGGGTCACCGCACTATATCGCCAGCCGCCCGAGCCGTTTGATCGCGAAAACGGATAATATCATGGGTTGGTTCGCTAAATACGATCCCGCCAAAGCAGATGATGGTGCTAAGGACTAACCAGTCTGATCTGGTCACCCGGCCGCCGCCCTGCGGTGGCCGGAACTGTCCACCCCATCGCTGAATAGGCATTGATGGCCAGGGCATTCTGGCGATCAACATCAAGCTTAAGTGGCTGACCAACTTGGTCACGCGCCACATCCAGCAGCCCGCGGCCGACCCCGCATAGCCGCCAATTCTCATCAACAAAAAGGTGCGGCACATAGGCCGTTAGGCCCTCAAGTGAAACAAAGCCAATGATCCCGGCTACCGCCTCTTCGGCCACAAATACTTCCGCTGCCAATATGGTCTGACGAAACCGGATCAGCTCATCAGTCTGCGATCGCCGCCACGCCATCTCACGCAGGCTACGCACAAAAACATCTTCTACGGCGCCGCGATCGGGCTGCTTCGCCCGCCGGATAGACCACCCAGCGGCAGGATGTGACATCAGTGACATACCGAAAACATAAGCACATTTCTTGGCCAGAAAAGGGCCAAGACATTAAGCCTTTGAAATGTTGACGATAACTAGAGCTGAACCCTAAACGGCCTTCTTAGACTCGCGCTTACGTACGACCGGATCAAGGTGAACCTTGCGGAGGCGGATGCTTTCCGGGGTCACTTCAACCAATTCGTCATCGGCAATATAGGCCAGTGATTTTTCCAGCGTCATTTGCAGCGGCGGCGTTAGGCGAACCGCTTCATCCGTTCCAGATGAGCGCATGTTGGTTAGCTTCTTGCCCTTCATGACATTGACCTCAAGGTCATTATCGCGCGTGTGCTCACCGATAATCATGCCCTGATACACTTTCGCGCCGGGGTGGATCATCATTGCGCCGCGATCTTCTAGGTTCCACAGGGCAAATGCCACCGCTTCGCCTTTTTCCATTGCGATCAGTGTGCCTGTACGACGGCCCTGAATTTTGCCTTTATGCTCAGCATACTCAAGGAAGATACGGTTCATGATCGCGGTACCGCGTGTATCGGTCATCAACTCACCCTGATACCCGATCAGGCCACGTGTCGGCGCATGGAACACCATACGTGTGCGGCCAATGCCGGACGGCTTCATTTCAGTCATCTCGGCTTTACGTTCAGCCATTTTTTGGACGACAGCGCCAGAATACTCATCATCGACATCGATCACGACTTCTTCGATAGGCTCTAGCTTTTTGCCACCTTCGTTCGCCTGCATCAGCACCTGCGGACGGGATACACCCAGTTCAAAACCTTCACGGCGCATCGTCTCGATCAGGACCGCAAGCTGAAGCTCACCTCGGCCTGACACAATAAAGCTCTCAGATTCAGTCGAACGCTCTACTTTCAGCGCGACATTACCTTCAGCCTCTTTTTCAAGACGGGCCCAGATGACGCGGCTGGTGACTTTGTCGCCTTCGGTCCCGGCAAGCGGGCTATCGTTCACGCGGAACGTCATAGAAATCGTTGGCGGGTCAATTGGCTGCGCCTCAATCGGCTCAGTCACACTTGGGTCAACGAACGTGTCAGCCACGTTGGCTTTAGATAGACCAGACAGCGAAACAATGTCGCCAGCCATGCCTTCGTCAATTGGTTCACGCGCCAGCCCGCGGAAGGCGAGAACTTTTGAAACACGGCCACTCTCAACCAGCGATCCATCACGCGCCAAAACTTTTACAGATTGGTTTGGCTTGATCGATCCAGACGCGATACGCCCAGTTAGGATACGGCCAAGGAAGTTGTCGGCAGAAATCGTTGTCGCCAGCATACGGAACGCGCCCGGCTCAACGCTAGGCTCTGGCACGTGACGCTCAACCAGGCGGAACAGGTCGTCCATGTTCGTGGTTGGCTTTTCATAATCATCTGCCATCCAGCCATTTTTGGCTGAACCGTACAGGATCGGGAAATCAAGCTGATCTTCATCAGCGCCCAATGCGTCAAACAGGTCGAAGACTTCATTGATGACTTCATCCGGACGGCTTTCCGGCTTGTCGATCTTGTTGATCGCCACAATCGGTCGAAGACCAATCTTCAGGGCTTTACCAACAACGAACTTGGTCTGTGGCATAGGGCCTTCAGCGGCATCAACCAGAACGATTGCGCCATCTACCATAGACAGAATACGCTCGACCTCACCGCCAAAGTCGGCGTGTCCGGGTGTGTCCACAATGTTGAAACGTGTATCGCCCCAAACAACGCTGGTCGTTTTGGCTAGAATGGTAATGCCGCGCTCTTTCTCAAGATCGTTGCTATCCATCATCCGCTCAGATGTGGCTTCGTTTTCCCGGAACGTTCCGGACTCTTTCAACAAACAGTCAACGAGAGTCGTCTTACCGTGGTCAACGTGAGCAATAATCGCAATATTGCGAAGAGATTTTGGTTCAGTCATATCGTGTATCCGGGAGAGGCGCTTTCACGCAGCAAATATCTTTGCGCGCGACATACACACGACCGCAGCGTTTGGCTATGGCTAGTGGTCAGAAGCCGCCGCTGAGCGTTTATTCGCGGCGATCCGATAGCGCGCATAGAGGCAAAGCGCGCCAAGCCAAGAATAAAGTAAGGCATACGTCATGATGTAATGCGTTTACTCCCAACGCACGGGCGGCCCAATCAAACAAGCAAGTACGCCCAAGCGAACAATAACAATTGCCACCAACATACCCGAGATTCACGCAAGCCCCAGCAGCAAATACAGTGTGATACTTATCAACTTAATTCCATATTTTATTCCGCATCGCGCCCCGGCAAAATCGCATCAATTTCAGCCTCCAGATACGGCTTCAGCGTCGCCATATAAGCAGTCGTGATATGATGTTGATCGCGATACACAACCACATTCCCAACAATTGGCGCACACAGTTCTGGGCCACACAAAGCGTCTGTCAAATCAACGAGTGATAGACGCGGCTCTAACGCGGCTGCAATACTAACAGCACCACCATGTCCCATAGCCTTCTCACGCGACACTGAGCAGGCTGCCGGATTACCTTCATTCTCCGCTAGGCATTGCGTGATCGATACGCCCATTCGGGGCGTCCCATGCATAAGTATTACTGGCGTCCCCATGTCCAGCAGCGGCATAAGCCCACCAATCAACCCTCTTGCTAGACGTTCTTGATTGTCAGGCTGACCTACTGCGCCTGCTGCCGCATGATTTGTCACCATCGATGTAAAGACCAAATCAGGCTTACGCATAATCATGTCGCGCTGCACGGCCTCATTCCAAACCGTACACTCTGGGTATCCATTCAATGGCGCCGCCAGATAAGCGCATGATGACTTGGTGTGTGTTATTAGCGTCCAACCTCGTTCCGCAGCAATAGTTTGTATGGCAGGCACCCAGTGCCCAGCATGTGAGTCGCCGACTAGCATGACCGTGAAATCTCTTTCCGACGTGCCTTTGGGTGGCAAAAATTCACACGCAATCGGATCCACCTCTAGCCTCGGCACATGACACTTGCGCGTATAAATGTCGGGATAACTATTTCGTGCTCGGATCAGTTCAGGAATAAAAACTGGGTCTTCTGGTTCAAGTTCAGGAACAACTGCACCCACTTCCATTAAAATCGCGGCACCGGGATATTTATCCAGCACTATAATGCGGTTTTCAGCCTGAAATATCGCTTTTTTAGCGGGCAGATACAAAGCTGCCGCTGCCGCCAAAGACAGCAAAATACAGACGATAAACAACCATATAACACGCCAAATTGAGCCGCCCTCAACACGCTGCCGGAACACATCTTCGATGAAAGGCTTCGTTAGGGCAGAGAAGACTATGGCAAGCCCGATAATGCTGCCTCCTTGTAAGAGTGAAAAGTCTTTTCCAAACATCGCTAGTGCGAACACAACTAAGGGCCAATGCCAGAGATAAAGCGAGTACGAAATGTCACCTATATAACGCGAAACTGCGTTACTCATCAGACCATCCGTCGTCAGCGCACCTCGCCCACCGCCGCAAAGCAAAAGAATGACCGTCGCAAGTGTCGGGAATAAAGCGATGTATCCTGGAAACGCCGAAGCCCCAGTGAAAATATAGCCGCAAACTATTATAACGGCCAAACTGCTCCACATAAGCGGGATGCGCAGCAAATATGGCACTAGCAGTCTTGGGCCAATTACAGCGGCTAATCCGCCAAGCGCTAACTCCCAAACACGCGTCCAAGTCATGAAATAGGCCATCGGTTGGCTTTTGACCGTCACTATGATTGAGGCTGCGAGTGACACAGCAAATGTCAAAAAAAACAAGCCCCCAATAGTGACCCGTGAAGCTTTGCTACCCCGCGCCAGAAACGCGCCACCAAGCATCACAAGCATTGGCCAGCCTATGTAAAACTGCTCTTCAATTGATAGTGACCAATAGTGCTGAAACGGACCAGCGGGTGTGTCGGCCTGTAAATAATCAACCGATTGCACATAGAGGTACCAATTTTCGACATAGAAGGCACTCGCTAGGAGCTGATAGGCGGTATCCA
>JAQWGO010000147.1 GCA_029238175.1 Henriciella sp.
TCAGTTTGGTTTTATTGGTTCTAGCGATACTCACCTTGCCGCGCCATCGGTGGATGAGGAGACGTTCTTTGGTAAGTTCCCGCACGATCTTGACCCTGAGCATCGTCTTTCAACGCCGCCAAAGGGCAAGAAAGAGTGGCCGGAAGATACTGAACTGGTTCCTGACCTGATTACGACGACGAGCTATGGTGCAAGTGGTTTGGCGGGGGTTTGGGCACCGCGGAATACGCGCGAAGACTTGTTCGACGCGATGCGCGCGAAAGAGACGTTCGGGACTTCTGGCCCACGCATGAAAGTGCGAATGTTTGCCGGATTGAACTATAGCCCGGACATGCTGACGGCGGCTGATATGTTGGATCAGGCCTATGCGGGCGGGGTTCCGATGGGCGGCGAGTTGGATGCCGGTGAAACCGCGCCGCACCTGATCGCCTGGGCGGTTAAAGATCCGAATGGCGCGCCTTTGCAGCGCCTGCAGATTATCAAGACGTGGTCTGAAGCTGGTGAGCAGAAAGACGCGATCTATGACGTTGCCTGCGCGAATGGCGGGGCGATTGATCCGGCCACGAACCGCTGCGCTGAAAATGGGGCCACGGTTGATCTTGCGACGTGCGGGACGAACGATGAGACCGGCGCGGGTGACTTGATGGCCATGTGGCAGGACCCAAACTATGATGCGAGTATTCCGGCAGCGTATTATGTGCGTGTGTTGGAAAGCCCGAAATGTCGCTGGTCCAGCTGGGACGCGGCCCGTAACGGGACACCGCCAAGCCCGAAAATGGATGCGATTATCCAAGACCGAGCATGGGGGTCACCCATCTGGGTGCGCTAGAGCTAGCGCAGATTATTCATCCTGAACGGCATTTTCGCTTTTCGCTTTCCATTCCATTGCCCGGCGCACTCTGCCCTCAACTGAAGGGTGAGTGTAGAACAGCGCTTCTTGCAGCGCACCAGGGCGTGGATCGCGGTATTCAGCTGTTTTGATAAGTGCGCTGGCCAATGCGTCTGGCAGATCCACGGTTTGCAGCGAGTAGATATCGGCTGCGGTTTCGCTGTTGCGGGATAGGGTGTTTGTGGCAGGTTCTGTCAGCACGCCAAAGACGCTTGCCATGAAGAGTAAAATTGGCAGGCCAACCGGGTTATGCAGCGTGGTATCAGAGCCAAAGCGCCGCGCAAACCAGCCATAAAGACGATCACTAAGATAGAAGAAGATCAGCGCCAAGACAGATAGAATCAAGACGATTTTCCAGACATGACCCAAGACGAAGTGACCGATTTCATGCCCAGTTACGGCTTTGACTTCATCGAGTGACGCCTGATCCATTGCTACATCAGAGATGGCGATGCGCGCAGATGACCCGATACCTGAGACATTGGCGGTAAAGTTGTTTGATTGGCGCGACCCGTCGAACATGAAGATACGATCTTGCGGAATGCCAGCCTCATTCGCCAATTCGACAATGGCGTCACGGACTTCGCCATCGGGGACGGGTTGGTAATTGTTGAAGAGCGGTTCAATCAGGATTGGGGATGCAAGGAATATGGCGCTGACCGTTGCCGCCGTTAGGCCGCTTGCCCAGGCCCACCAGAAGCGGCCTGCTTTGCGGATAAGCGCATAGACGCCAACAAAGAACAAAGCGCCTAAGATCGATGAGATCGCTAAATCGAGCAACCCTTGAGTGAGCCAGTCCCCGGGAGGTTGGCTGGTCCGGCCATACTGCGTTTCGCGCGCAAGACCCTTATAATACGCCCAAGGTAGAGAGAGTAGGCCCGATACAATGAAGTATACGAAGCCAATGAAAAATGCCTTGATGGATTTTCGCTTCTCAGCAAACCGCGCATCAACCCAGTTGAGCACTCCGGAACGCACAATTAGCCACGTGATAATTGCAGAGACAACCAGTCCTCACAATAAGAGCCAATGATTTCCGGCGGTATAGGCCGCAGCCTTTTCTAACGCGTCTGGGCCGAGGCTATCAATATAGGCGTCAGTCGCCTGTTGCGGGTCGAATGGCATTCTAAATCGGTCCTCTCAGACAAAAGTATCTGGTTTCTGTCTAGAGAGGGCCGATTGATTTTTGAAGGCTAGAAATTTACGCGATTTGAAACGGCGCCATCGACGATGAGGTTTGCGCCTGTTGTGTAGCTAGAGCGCGGGCAGGCGAGGAAGATGGTTGCGTCGGCGATCTCTTGCGCGGTGGCGCAGCGCCCGGTTGGATTGCGTGAATTCGCCTTCTCAAAGAAGTCCGGCATATTGGTCTTTACTTGATCCCAAATGCCGCCTTCGAAGAAGACCATGCCGGGGGAGACGGTGTTTACGCGGATGCCATGTGATGCGTGCTGTCTGGCGAGGCCTTTTGCCATGTGAATAAGGGCGGCTTTAATCGGCCCATAAGAGCCGGCATTGTCAGCTTGGGCCGCTGAGATTGAGGTGATGATAATGAACGCGGCGTCGCCATTGGCTTTCGCGGCTTTGGCGAGGTGGGGTTCACCCGCCTCAAACGCATTGACCGCGCCGAGAACATCAAGATTGAAGTTCTGTTTCCAGCTGGCCGGATCGTTGCCTTGAGCCATTGCGCCGGCGTTTGAGATGAGTATATCAAGCCCGCCGAGTTCGGCAGCAGCAGAATCAACCCATGCTTTAACAGCGTCACCGTCCATGATGTCGACAGATGCCCCCGTGGCACTGACGCCTTTTGACTTTAGGTCGGCGACGGCGGCGGCAACTTGGTCTGCATTACGGGCGCAGATGGCGACGTTTGTGCCTTCTTCGGCCAATGTGTCTGCGATTGCCCGGCCAATGCCGCGTGTGCCGCCAAGGATGATGGCATTCTTGCCTTTAAGGTGAAGGTCCATGTGATGCGTCCTTATTTGCTTGCCATGACTGTGGGCGGAATTTGGCAAGAGGCAAGGCGTGACCTCGCGAGTCCCACCGCGACAGGGGCTTTAAAACCTAACGCGAGGGCAGTTTCGCTTGCTGTTGCCTGACCCCAAAAAGACACTCATGGTGGACCGGTTAATTACGATAATTGCGACAGGACCTGACACATGACCGAATTGAATAGCGCTTTGTTTGAACTGAGTATGTCTGAAAAGGCCAAGCCCCTATTTGAGCGTGTGGTGAAGCATCTGGAAGAGAATGTGGCGCCTTGGCGTGAAGAGTTTGAGGCGCTGAATGACGAGAAAGAAGATCGTTGGTCATGGCATCCACGCCAGCTGGAGCTGATGGAAGCAGCGAAAGCAAAAGCGCGCGAAGCTGGACTTTGGAATTTCTTTTTACCGGACGCGGATACAGGCGAGGGGCTGAGCAATCTGGACTACGCCTATATCGCAGCTGAGCTAGGCAAGCACCCGTATGGTTCAGAGACAATGAATTGTAATGCGCCTGACACCGGGAATATGGAAGTGTTGGAGCGGGTTGGGACGCCGGCCCAGAAGGAGCAATGGTTGAAGCCGCTTCTGGCGGGGGAGATTCGATCTGCCTATGCGATGACGGAGCCGAATGTGGCCTCATCGGATGCAAAGAATATCAGCACGATGGCTGTTCTGGACGGTGATGACTGGGTCATCAATGGCGAGAAGTTTTATATTTCTGGCGCTGGTAACCCGCGCTGTAAGATTATGATTGTTATGGTGAAAACCAGTCCAGATGCGCCGCCGCATAAGCAGCAATCGCAAATCCTTGTTCCAATGGATACACCGGGCGTTGAAATTCTGGGCGCGATGGATGTGATGGGTGAAGATCACGCGCCAATTGGGCATATGCATTTGAAATTCACTGATGTTCGCGTGCCCAAGGATAATATCCTTCTGGGCGAGGGGCGCGGGTTTGAAATCTCTCAAGTGCGTCTTGGACCGGGACGCATTCACCATTGTATGCGCTCTATCGGTAAGGCCGAAAAAGCGCTTGATTTGAT
>JAQWGO010000025.1 GCA_029238175.1 Henriciella sp.
CTAAATCTAAGCCTACGAATTTAGAAAGCCCCGTCATTTTGGCGGGGCTTTTTTGTCTGCCTCGCATCCAACCATACCCCTCAATCAATGGCCAAACGAGCGCGCAATCTGCCTGCTCTTGTAAAATCTATTCTTTTAGAGTATGCCTATAATCAAATTGCTCATTTAGGGCTTTTGATAACCCGTATCGAACAGACCAATTCGGCCTGGGAGATGTATTCCTGCCGCGTATGCGGCGATAACTCTAGGACTGAACAAATGAAGAGATTTGTGGTTTCCCTTTTCGCTAGCGCAGCCTTTCTTGCGCCCCTCGCTTCTGCTGATGAAGCCTCCACAGCCGTAAATATTGTCATTCCGGTCGACGCGTCTCTGCTGACAAGCATCGATGGCACCGAAACCGTCATGAACAAGATCAAGAGCGAAGCACGCCGTGCATGCGCCTTTGAAACGTCAATTTCCTATATTCCGATGGTCGACAAAGACTGCGTGGCAGAGCTTTTGTTGCAAGCCGAAACTCAGCTTTCCTCCCCTGAGATTATCCTTGCAAGCGTCGACTCCATAAAGCTCGTCGCAAACGCGAAATAGTTTCGATCATACGGATAAAAAAAGCCCCGTCAGACTGACGGGGCTTTTTGATATCTGATTTTGCGAAGGATTATGCGACCCGCTCAACCATCATATGCTTAATCTTGGCGATAGCTTTGGCTGGGTTCAAGCCTTTCGGGCAAACCTGCGCACAGTTCATAATTGTGTGACAACGGTACAGTTTGAACGGATCTTCCAGATCATCCAAACGCTCCCCGGTGCCTTCATCGCGGCTATCAATCAGCCAGCGATAGGCCTGCAACAGCGCCGCAGGGCCCAGATATTTGTCACCATTCCACCAGTATGATGGGCAAGAGGTTGAGCAACACGCACACAGAATACACTCATACAGGCCATCAAGCTCAGCCCGGTCTTCTTCAGACTGGCGCCATTCCTTTTCAGGTTCCGGCGTATCGGTCTTCAGGTAAGGCTGCACATAAGCATGCTGCGCATAGAAATTCGTCAGATCAGGGATCAAATCCTTCACCACCGGCAGGTGCGGCAGCGGCGCAATCGAGATGACAGAGCCAGCCACTTCGTCCCAGCCCTTCGTACAGGCGATCGTATTGTGGCCGCCAACATTCATGGCACAGGACCCACAAACACCCTCACGGCAAGACCGGCGGAAGGCCAACGTCGGATCAATCTTGTTCTTAATATGGATCAAGACGTCGAGAATCATTGGCCCGCAATCATCCATATCAACGTGATAGATGTCCCAGCGCGGATTACCGCCCTCTTCAGGGCTGTAGCGATAGACCTTGAACTTACGAACGTTCTTAGAGCGCTCTGGCTTTGGCCATTCCTTGCCTTTTTTGGGGGCGGAACCTTTAGGGAGTGTCAGCTGTACCATGATCGTTTCCTAGTAAACCCGCTTCTTCGGCTTGATATATTCCATCTCGTTCGACATCGTATAGTTGTGAACGGGGCGGTAATCGATATCGACTTTGCCGCCATCATCGACCCATGCAAGCGTATGCATCATCCAGTCTTTATCATCGCGGTCCGCATAATCTTCACGGGCATGCGCGCCGCGGCTTTCTTTACGGTTGGCCGCTGAATTCACTGTCACTGCCGCCTGTGCAATCAGGTTGTCAAACTCAAGCGCTTCCATCAGGTCAGTGTTCCAGATCATGCTGCGATCTTCGATTTTCAGGCTCGGTGTTTTCTTGAAAACGCCGTCAATCTTCTCAACGCCCTCGTCCAGAACATCACCTGTGCGGAACACGGCGCAGTTTTCTTGCATCGCTTTTTGCATTTCAAGACGAAGCTCAGCAACCGAATGGTCGCCGCTTGCATTCCGAATACGATCAAATCGCGCAAGGTGACCGTCCGTCATTGCATCCGTAACCGTTGGCTGACCGGCGCCAGCCTCTAGTGTCGAACCGCAACGCAGACCCGCCGCACGGCCAAACACGACAAGGTCAATCAGTGAGTTTGAACCAAGACGGTTTGCGCCATGAACAGATACACATGCCGCTTCACCAACGGCCATCAGGCCTTGGACAACCGCGTCAGGATCATCACCCTTTTTGGTCAGGACTTCACCATGATAATTGGTCGGAATACCGCCCATATTATAGTGTACTGTCGGCAGAACCGGGATCGGCTCACGCGTTACATCAACGCCAGAAAAGACACGCGCCGTTTCCGAGATACCCGGCAAGCGCGACGCAAGCGTTTCGGCTGGCAAATGCTCAAGGTGCAAGTGGATGTGGTCTTTATTTGGCCCGACACCGCGCCCTTCACGAATTTCAATTGTCATCGCGCGACTAACCATGTCACGCGGGGCAAGGTCTTTCACGCTAGGCGCATAACGCTCCATGAAGCGTTCGCCTTCGGAATTGGTCAGATAACCACCTTCGCCGCGGGCGCCTTCAGTGATCAAGCAACCTGCGCCGTAAATACCGGTTGGGTGGAACTGAATGAATTCCATGTCCTGTAGCGGCAGACCCGCACGCAGAACCATCGCATTACCGTCACCTGTGCAGGTGTGCGCTGATGTACAGCTAAAGAAGGCACGGCCATAGCCGCCGGTTGCCAGAATTGTTTTCTGCGCTGTGAAACGGTGGATCGTGCCATCGTCCAGCTTCCAAGCTGTCACGCCGCGGCAAACGCCTTCATCATCCATGATGAGGTCCATCGCGAAATACTCGATAAAGAACTCAGTGTCGTTCTTTACGCACTGGCCGTACAGCGTGTGCAACATCGCGTGACCGGTCCGGTCGGCTGCCGCGCAGGTGCGCTGTACAGGCGGGCCTTCACCCATCTCTGTTGTGTGGCCGCCGAATGGGCGCTGATAAATCTTGCCCTCTTCAGTCCGGCTGAAGGGCATGCCCCAATGCTCAAGCTCATAAACGGCTTGCGGCGCTTCACGGCAGAGATACTCAATCGAGTCTTGGTCGCCCAGCCAATCTGAACCTTTAACCGTGTCATACATATGCCAGCGCCAGTCATCCGGGCCCATATTGGCCAATGAGGCAGCAATACCGCCCTGCGCCGCCACGGTGTGCGACCGGGTCGGGAATACTTTTGAAATACAGGCCGTCTTCAAACCAGCTTGCGCGGCGCCGAGAGCAGCCCGAAGTCCAGATCCACCTGCGCCAACAACAACGACGTCATACGTGTGATCGATAAATTTGTAATCGCTCATCTCTCTACCTCTCCAAGCCTGCGCCTAAGCGCCTGCTGTAATCCAAATCTTCAGCACCGACAGAATGGTCGCTGCAAACAGGGCAATCACCGCAAACGTGCTGAGGATCAGCAAAGTCTGCTTTGTACCCGTCTTAGCGATGTAGTCCTCAATGACGGTCTGCATCCCCAGCCGCATGTGATAAAGCGCCGCACTGAGTGTCAAAATCAACAAAATCGCATTCACAGGTTGCGCGACCCAATCCAGCGCACCAGCATAACCTGCTTTGCAGGCCACAATAATCGAATAAACGAACCAAGGCACAAGGAAGGCCAGCGCAATCGCTGTCACGCGCTGGCGAATATGATGCTGCGTCCCCGTTCCGGCAGAGCCTAGCCCACGAACATTTTTTGCACTCGTTGCCATATCAACGCTCCCTTAGAAGAATGAGGCCAGCGACCAAATGACCGCCGCGCCGATGATCGCAAAAGCGAAGTTAAACATAGACCAAAGGCTCGCGACTTTTGGACTAAATCCAACCATCGGACCGTCCCAAATCAAGTGACGCAGGCCATTCGCAAAGTGATAAAGCACCGCCATTGACCACAGGAACAGCAATATCTGCCCCGGCAGACTAAACGCGATCGATTCAACAAGGGCATAGGCCTCAGGGCCACTTGCCAATGCAATCAACCATGCGCCAATCAAGAACGCGCCACCATAAAGACCAACACCAGAGATGCGGTGGAAGATGGATCCCGCCATCGTCCAGTGCCATTTCCAGATTTGAACGTGGGGCGATAAGGGACGCGTATCCGTCGGGCCTGATCCAGCCATAAGAATCTCCAATGCGAATGCACTTCAATGTGCGCGGTTCTAAGCAGACTGTAATGTCTGTCAACGCGGCACAAGTTCAACAAATTAAAGCACCTGCGCTTAGTTTGCGAGTGATTTTCAATCGCATATTTTCGCACCCCCTATGCAAGGTTCGCTGGCCCGGTTAACCCTGCTAAAAATACTTACGGGAGCGCCTCATGCCAAAAACTGCCTCAAAGACTATCCGACACCTTTTCACTGGGGCTGCCTTTGCCGCTTTGGCCATGTCTGTCTCTCCGATTGTATTTGCACAAGACGCCTCGCTTGAGACCGTTATCGATGCATTCGAGACCCTCAGCAGAGAAGGTGATCCCGACGCCATGGCTAAAGAAGCCGGCACATCGCCCAAGAAATGGAGCAGCGTCACACCCGCCTACTACGCGGATCGCGCGAGCAAGGCCGAGGCACTTTTGGCAACTCTGGATGGCCTCAGAAATCAAGGTGACGGCCCCGAAAGCACAATCCTGCGGCATTTGCTAAAGGCCGAAATCAACGCGCACGCGTTTGATAATGCCCGCATCCCCTTCACGGGCGATTCCGGTTTTTACACGTGGCCGACTTATAGCGCGATGCGGACCCGCGCGAACAGTAAAGACAAAGCAGAAGCCTGGATTGCGCGCCTGAACGACCTGCCCCGTTATTTTGACGAACAGAAGGCCAATATGCGCCGCGGTATTGATAGTGGTTGGACGCAACATTCTGACCCGTTGGCAACCGCAATCGAACAAATCAAAGCTCAGATCAAAACCGATCCGACCAAGAGCACGCTATTCATGCCATTTGAGTCGCTTAGCGCGTCCAGCTTGTCAGAAAGCGAAATTGACGTCCTGAAACAACAAGGCGCCGCCGCCGTTAGCCGCGCGATGATGGCTTATGAAAAGCTGCTCGCCTTCATGGAAACAGAATATGCGCCCGCCGCGCGGGCCAATCCAGGTATCGCCAGCATGGAAGGCGGCCAGTCCGCCTATGCCATGTTCGTCGCTCACCACACCGCTGGCGCTGGTCTGACCCCTGAAGACATTCATGAAGTTGGGAAAACTGAAGTCGCCCGCATCCGCGCGCAAATGGAAACAATTATCGAAGAGGTCGAATTCGACGGCACGTTCGAAGAATTTCAAACTTTCCTACGCACTGACCCACAATTCTATTCGACCACGCCAGAGGACCTTCTCGAAAAAGCCGCAGAGATGAGCAAACGGCTAGATGCTCTTTTGCCGCGATATTTCGGTAAACTGCCGCGCCTACCTTATGGGGTCGAAGCTGTCCCACCCGCGATTGCGCCGGGCTATACGACCGGACGCTATTCTGGCGGCGATCAGGAAAAAGGCATTGCAGGCACTTATTTGGTCAACACATATGCCCTCGACCAGCGTCCGCTCTACGAACTCCCCGCGCTATCCGCGCACGAAGCCGTCCCCGGTCATCACCTTCAGATCTCACTTGCTCAAGAACTCGAAGACATGCCGGAATTCCGCAAATCCTATTACACGACGACGTTCGGCGAAGGCTGGGGGCTGTATGCAGAGAAGCTTGCAGGCGAGGCCGGTTTTTACCGCACGCCATACGAACGGTTCGGACAGCTGTCCTATGAAATGTGGCGCGCCTGCCGCCTCGTCTCTGATACGGGACTGCATCACTATAATTGGAGCCGCGAGAAAGCTGAAGAATGCTTCATCAAGAACACTGCGCTCGCCCCGCTCAATATTCAGACAGAGGTGACCCGCTATATCGGTTGGCCGGGCCAAGCCACAGCTTACAAAGTTGGTGAGTTAAAGATTTTGGAACTGCGCGCCGCTGCAAAGGAAGCACTCGGCGAAGCTTTCGACATTCGCGACTTCCACGATGTCCTGCTTGGCGCGGGCTCAATGCCATTGGACGCGCTAGAAGCGCGGATTATGGCATGGGTCGAAGGCGAGCAACACGGAACAGAATCGACAGAATAATAACAGAAGAGACTGCAAGTGCCGCGTGCGCAAAGCAAAACCATAACACGGCCGTGCACGCCGCAAGAATTGCTCGCGATCGATCTCTACGACCGCCCCTTTCTGCATGAGCAAGGCAATACTGTCACAAGGGGCTTCGTTCGATTTTTCGAAGTGAGCGGCGATCACTGGCAACTTCACCTGCATTCAATTGAAATTTTCAACAAGTCGAATTTGCGCTGGCAGCCCGACTGCAAAGAAGACACCTACGGTGGCACGCTTGACTTCCTACGCATATCGCGACTTTTCGGCGGCCATCACGCCATATTCGATATCGGTATTGAAATAGATGGCTACGCCATGACCATTTTTATCGGTAAAGCTTCCACAGACCCGTGGTTTGATAATGATTGGCCACAGCTCGATACAGAGCTTTTACCTCCGGGCCCAATGCGGTGAAAAATAAATCTATCCCCGCCCTATGACCCCTAACCTATACTGCGCTCATCCCACCTCCATACAGGGCTGATCGCGAACGGCGTGGTTTTGAGGTTGGGAGCGGCGGTCTGTGGCTGCGGGTGAGGCACCTAACCTTATCCAATGCGGTTACAGTCGGGGATGTGGAATAAATCCTGTGCCTCAACGGGCGCAGGCTACGAAAACAGTAAGACAGAAACCTACTCCGGAGCTTTGCTGGCACAGTGACCAACAAAGCTAAAACCTAAAAATAGCCCGCCGCGGGCGCGTTCAGATGAAACGCACTACAGCCACGCCGAAAGGCTGGCATTACATCCGCGCTTCTTCTGAACGCGCCCCAGCTCTGTAAAAAGAGCTCTGCATCTCGTGACGTCGTAAGGCGGTCCGGTCTTTGACATGCCCCAAATACTTGTGGACGCCCCCTCGCAGCATCAGCAACGCTTGTTTTCGCCGAATATTCATTCCAAACCCAAGCGATGAAGACGCTAACCATTATCGAGACGGGCCAAGCGCCAGAAGCTATTCGGGCTGACTGGCCGGATTACCCCGCCATGTTCGAAGCCTTACTGGCGCCTCACCTACTGGGCTGGACATATTCAGCGGTCCATTTATCGCAGGGTGAAATGCTTCCAGATCCGGCAACGCTTGATGCCATTTTGATTACAGGCTCTCCGGCGGGCGTCTACGAAGACTGGCCGTGGATGACGCCGCTTATGGATTTCATTCGGTGGGCGTCAGAAGCGCAGGTCCCGCAAGTGGGCATTTGCTTCGGCCATCAAGCGATTGCCCAGGCGCTCGGCGCGAAAGTCAGCAAGTCAGACAAAGGCTGGGGCATTGGCCGCCACGTCTATGATATTGACGCGCCTCAAAACTGGATGGGCGAAGCACCGCCCAAGACTTTCAGCCTTGGGGTTAGTCATCAAGATCAAGTCCAATCTCTCGCGCCGGGCGCCGTATTGGTCGCCGCTAGCGATTTCTGCGACCATGCCGCAATTGCCTACCCAATCCAAAACGCGATTAGCTTCCAAGGTCACCCGGAATTTAGCCCCAAATTCAACTGCGCGCTCTATGGCATTCGCAAAGGCAAAGCCCTGCCAACGGAATTGGTAGAGACGGCCGAGCACAGCCTACAAACGCCAGTAGACAACGGTCTGGTCGGCCAATGGATGGCGAATTTCCTAAAACATACCGCTGGATAGGGCCTTACCCCTTGATTTTCCTCGCCGCATCTGGTCAGTCCGGCAGTCGATATAGCTCATAAGTAGGCCATACAGCATGATCCCGACACCTCGCGCAGATATCGCGCCAAACACGCTAGATTTTGAAATTTTACCTTTGGTGAAACCAACAGGTTTCAGAGAGTATGACGCGCGTTGGTGGTTCAATGGGATCGGCCATGAAAAAGCTCCAGAGCTAAACTTCACTGGTGTTCAAGCGCTCGGTCTCGGCATGGCCACCTTGTTCCACGAACTGGGCGTCGAACCTAAAGTTGTCACTGGCCACGATTTCCGGTCGATCAGCCAGCCGATCAAAAACGCGCTAATCCTCGGCATGGTCCAAGGCGGCTGCGAAGTTCTAGACGTCGGATTGGCCCTTAGCCCAATGGTATATTGGAGCCAGTTTGAGCTCGATTGCGCCTGCTGCGCAATGGTGACGGCCTCACACAATGAGAACGGCTGGACCGGTGTCAAAATGGGGGCCGACAAACCTCTTACATTCGGCCCAACGGAAATGGGCCGCCTTAAAGAGATCGTCCTATCTGGCGACTTCCAACCCCGCGCAGGCGGCGGCCACTACCGCGTTGACGGCATTCGTGAAAAGTATATCGCCAGCACATCTGAAGGCGTCAAAATCAAGCGCCCCCTCAAAGTCATCGCAGCTTGCGGTAATGGAACAGCTGGCGCGTTTGCCCCTGACGCTTTGCGTCAGATGGGCGTCGAAGTGATCGAGATGGATTGCAACCTCGACAACACCTTCCCGAAATATAACCCAAACCCAGAAGACAGCGTCATGCTTCACGCCATGTCCGAAGCTGTCAAAGAACATGGCGCAGATATCGCGCTGGGCTTCGATGGGGACGGCGACCGTTGCGGTGTGATCGACAATACAGGTGAAGAGATTTTCGCGGATAAGATCGGTCTAATGCTGGCACGCGATCTATCGAAGGAATTTCCAAATGCGAAGTTTGTTGTCGATGTAAAATCGACCGGCCTTTATAAAACGGACCCTGTTTTGAAAGAGAACGGGGCAACAGTCGATTATTACAAAACCGGACACTCATACATTAAGCGCCGCACCAATGAACTTGATGCATTGGCAGGGTTTGAAAAATCAGGTCACTTCTTCTTCCGCCCACCGATTGGTCTTGGGTATGATGACGGGTTGATTGCGGCCAAAGCCATCCTTGAAATGCTGGATCGCAACCCGGACAAGACAATGGCTGACCTCAAGTCGGAACTCGGTGTCGCTTACACTTCACTGACTATGTCCCCTCATTGCGATGATGAGCTGAAATACGGCGTCATCGACCAGATGGTTGCTGAATATCAGGGCATGCTCGGGCAAGAGATTTTAGGTCGGAAAATTATTGACGTGAACACTGTGAATGGCGCCCGCGTCACCCTCGAAGATGGATCATGGGTTCTGG
>JAQWGO010000030.1 GCA_029238175.1 Henriciella sp.
CAATGGCGCATCGGCACCGAGCACGAGAAGTTTGGCTTCCTAAAGGATGGTCTTCGGCCGCTACCTTATGATGGTCCAGCATCTGTAAAGGCCATGCTAGAAGGTTTGCGGGATCAGTTTGGTTGGACACCGATTGAAGAAGCCGGCTACCTCATTGGACTCAAGAAAGACGGCGCGAGTGTGAGCTTAGAGCCGGGTGGTCAGTTTGAACTTTCTGGCGCACCGTTGGAGCACATCCATCAAACTTGCAACGAAGTCGGGGAGCATCTGGAAGAAGTTCGTAAGATTGCGGACCCGCTTGGTATTGGTTTTCTTGGTCTCGGCGCTAGCCCGCTCTGGTCGATGGACGAAACCCCAATCATGCCCAAGGGACGCTACAAGATCATGCGCGCCTACATGGAAAAGGTGGGGCGTCTTGGCCGTCAAATGATGTTCCGCACATGCACGGTTCAGAGCAATCTGGATTTCGGCTCGGAAGCTGACATGGTCAAGAAATTCCGCGTTTCCTTAGCACTACAGCCGCTTGGAACCGCTTTGTTCGCGAATTCACCCTTTTTGGACGGGCGTCCGAACGGGTTTGTCTCGTATCGCTCTCAAATTTGGACGGATACAGATCCAGATCGTACAGGCATGCTACCCTTCGTTTTTGAAGAAGGGTTCGGGTTCGAACAGTACGTAGATTATGCCCTTGATGTTCCGATGTATTTTGTCCGACGGGGCGGCGTTTATCACGATGCATCTGGCTTAAGCTTCCGTGATTTTATGAACGGGAATCTATCTATTCTACCGGGAGAGCTTCCCGCAATCGAGGATTTTGAAGATCACATTTCCACAATATTCCCAGAAGTTCGCCTTAAGCGCTTTTTAGAGATGCGCGGAAGTGATTCTGGTCCGTGGGGCCTCCTGTGCGCGTTTTCAGCGTTCTGGACTGGTATCCTTTATGATGACGCGGCATTGGAGGCTGCTTGGCAGCGTGTTCGGCATTGGACCACTGGTGATCGAGAAGCCATGCGGCAGACAGTTCGCACAATGGGATTGAAAACACCGATCCCGGGGGGAGGGGATATGCAGCAACTTGCCAAAGAAGTGCTGGCAATATCACGCCACGGCCTCAATGCGCGCGGTAAGCTTTCATTTGCTGGTGACAATGAGAGCGGCTTCTTAGGAGAGCTGGATCAAATTGCGGCGACAGGCATTACGCCGGCAGAAACCCTCTTAACAAAGTACTACAATGAATGGGGAAGGGACGTTCGTCCCGTATTCGTCGAAAGAGCTTACTAGCGGGCACATTACCGCGGCGTAGCCACCGACAGACCTGTGACGCTTGCTAGACACAGGGAGCGCAATCTATGAATATAAAAAGTTCGATAATCATCATTATGGGAAATAATGTATTGACCGATCACCAAACACAAAGAAGCCCGGGACAGCCATGTGTCTCGGGCTTCTTTGTAACAAATCGAATGGTACGCCCAACAGGGTTCGAACCTGTGACCTACTGATTAAAAGTCAGTTGCTCTACCAACTGAGCTATGGGCGCATCCGAAGGGCCGACATAGTTTAGCCAGCATAAGAGGTCAACGCTTAATACTGCACAATTGGACGCAGATATGTAAGTGCTTGAAAAATCTGGTTTGGAGGCTCAAACTAGCTTCATGAAACAGATAATATTCACCCTGATTATAGGCGCATTGGCAGCCGCGTGTGCAACCACCGACAGTGCGAATCCTAACGAAACGGAAGAGGCCTCCCCTACTGCAACTCAGAAAGCTCTGGATAAAGCGCAATCTGGTGCCGGCCATGCCGCTCTGTCGCCGTTGGAGGACGTAAATCTTCGCCGCGACAAAATTCCGGAGCGCTTAAAGCAAATAAAGAACCCCTACGATTTGAAGTTGGACCTAACGTGTGAAGACATAGAATCAGAAGTTGTAGCCCTTGATGCGCTTTTGGGACGCGACTGGGACGTGCCGCCACCAGACAAGGCTGCATTGAAAGAGAGAGCCGCTGACGGCGCCTCCACGGCATTCTTGGACACATTGGCGTCACAAGCATCGGGTCTGATTCCGTATCGCGGGATCGTGCGAACAGTTAGCGGCGCTAATGCCCATTCGAAAAAAGTACTGAAAGCCTATGAAAGAGGCTCTCATCGGAGAACGTTTTTGAAAGGTATTGGGTATATGAAAGGCTGTCCGTATCCGTCATCCCCGCAGGCATTACCAGACGATGCACCAGATATCGTCTTCAAATAGATATCTCTTTCGGTTTTGACTTTGTTGATGCCCACCGGGAGCTCAGCTCTGATCTTAGCGCTTCAAATCGACCTTCCGCGATAGACAGCCTGATCTCTGCCATCAAAGCTTGGAAAAATGCAGTATTATGCCAGGTCAGTACCATCGAGCCGAGATATTCCCCCGATCGGACCAAATGGTGCAAATAGGATCTGGAATAGTCGCGGCTCGCCGGACAATCCACCGCCTCATCAAGCGGAGCTAGATCTTCAGAAAATTTGGCATTCTTGATATTGATCGGGCCATCCCACGTCCAAGCCTGGCCGTGACGCCCTGCCCTTGTTGGCAAAACACAATCAAACATATCAATACCGCGCGCGACCGCTTCGACTAAGTCGATCGGCTTTCCAACACCCATGACGTAACGTGGAAAAGCTGCCGGAAGGTGTGGGACGGTCATATCGATCGTCTTGCACATCTGATCGTGACCTTCACCGACGGCGAGACCGCCTAAGGCAATACCGCCAAATCCCTGCGCCGAAACGGCCTTGGCAGACTGTTCGCGTAAATCCTCAAAATTGGACCCTTGAACGATACCAAACAGTGTCTGATCATTTCGCTCCCCGAATGCGTCCAATGAGCGTTCGCCCCATGATAAAGACAACTCCATTGAACGAGCCGCATCATCATGCGTGCTGGGCCAATCTGTACATTCGTCCAGTTGCATTGAGATATCAGCGCCCAATAGGTCAGCTTGTATCTCGATGCTGCGCGCAGGCGTCAGGCGGTGTTTCGAACCATCAATATGGCTTTGAAAGGTCACGCCATCCGCGTCCATCTTTCGAAGCTGGCTCAAAGACCAAACTTGGAAACCGCCTGAATCAGTCAACATCGGACCGTCCCATTTGGCAAACTTATGCAACCCGCCGAGCCGCTGCACACGTTCTGCACCCGGTCGCAGCATTAAGTGATAAGAATTGCCGAGAATGATATCGGCGCCCGTGTCCTTCACCTGATCCATATAGAGGGCTTTGACGGTTCCAGCCGTCCCAACCGGCATGAAGGCAGGTGTGCGTATTTCGCCGCGCGCGGTTTTAAGTACGCCGGTTCGCGCGGCACCCTCAGTTGCCTTTATCTCAAACGGAAACGTTGCCATCTAAGACAATCCTTTCAAATCTAGTGTAGCTAGCAAAGCTTCTCGCGCGGTGCGGCATTCGTCTGCGAAATTGGGGTCATTAAGGTCGGACGGGCTAAGTCTATCGCGATACGTCGTTCGAACGACATTCTGCAGCGTATCAATCCGCTCATGCGTCATTAGACAGGGTTGGTGCACGGCTTGAAGCTCATCGGGCGTCAGCACGACCCGCAACCTAAGACAGGCTGGGCCGCCACCATTGCGCATAGATTGACGGACATCGACGAACTGAACGCGTCCGATCGGGCCATTGCCCTGTACAAGTCGTTCGCAATAGGCGCGCGTCGGCTCGTTCTCTTTAGCCTCCAATGGCGCCAGAAGAACAAGCCTGTCTTCACCGGGCCATTGCAGCAATTGTGAATTAAAGAGGTAGGATTTTATCGCATCCTCGATTGGAACTTCGTTTTGAGGAACCATGACTGGCTTAACGTCAAACAGCCCTTCGGCCGCGCGGTCTAGATCTTGAAGCGTTTGCCGCGTGTCTTCAAATGCCAACTCATGAAAGAATAGCGTATCTAAAGTGCCAACACAGACAACATCATTATGGAACGCGCCAGCGTTGATCGCCGCTGCAGACTGCCTTGCAAAAACAGTGCGCTGCTCATCAAGCATATGACTGCGCGCTATACTCTCACTCGCAAGCCGTGTTTGGCGTGCCGGAAAGCCGACGACACTCTCACTGGGCTCGCGCCCGAACACGAACAACTCAACACCCTTGGAGCCATGCTCACTGCTAAGGCGGACATGATTAGCTGCTCCTTCGTCAGAAAAGTCTGAATGCATCGGCAGCGCGCCGTGAACCGCAAAGCGATCAGGATCACTAAAGATTGAAAGCAAGTTTGCCGTCGTATCTGGATGCTCAATGCTGCGATGAAGCATGGTTGAGAGATTAGCACTTGAAAGATGCAGGCGGCCATCTGCCGTATCTGCTGAAGGGGATATTGTTGCGGCATTCGCGGCCCACATCGCGCTGGCACTGTAGGCTGCTTTAAGTATGCGTTGGTCACCACGCGCGGCTTGCTCGATGATTTGCTTATCACTGCCTTGATATCCCGCTGATACCAACAAATCGAAATTAGGCCGCGGCAATGGTGGCAGAACGCCTTGAGTAAAACCCGCCTCCATCAACATGCGCATCTTCTCTAAGCCCTGAAGTGCGGCTTCTCGCGGATTTGAAACATCTCCGGCATTATTAGAACTGGCAAGGTTGCCATCCGACATGCCGCCATAATTGTGAGACGGACCAATTAAGCCGTCAAAGTTCGCTTCAATAGTGTTTGATTGGGACATAGCTACGCTCTGACCTGTGC
>JAQWGO010000052.1 GCA_029238175.1 Henriciella sp.
TGTTGGAGCCGCGGCCAGAGATCAAAATTGCAAGCCGCAACTTCGTCATGAAGCAACAAGATCGCCTAATACAACTGGCTTTTCGCCAAGGCGTTGAAGCTCTGTGAGGACCGCGTCAACTTTGGTCGCAGAGACTGCAAACACGAGGCCAATGCCCATATTAAATGTGCGATGCATTTCATCGATCGCAATATTGCCTTCAGACTGCAGCCAATCAAAGACGGGTAGGGGCGTCCACGCATCCCGGTTTATTCTTGGCGCTAAACCAGCTGGACACATACGGGGTGTGTTCTCTGTGAGGCCACCGCCAGTGATATGGGCAAGACCGGTGACAAGGCCGGACTTGATCAACGGTAGAGCGGCGTCTGAATAGAGACGTGTTGGCGTTAGCAGCGTTCGCCCAAGTGTGCCTTCAGCGAACGGAGAATCGTCTTCGTAGTTCAGCCCCGTGCGTTCAACGACCTTGCGGATCAAAGAGTATCCGTTGGAATGCGGGCCAGATGAGGCAATTCCGATTAGGACGTCGCCTGCCTGCATGGCTGTATGGTTCGGTAAGATCGAAGACCGTTCAACGGCGCCGACGACAAAACCAGCAAGGTCGTAGTGACCGGGTGGATACATGCCTGGCATTTCGGCGGTCTCACCACCAACAAGCGCACATTTAGCTTGGCGGCATCCTTCTGCAATTCCAGCGATGACGCTTTCTGCGATGCCGCCTTCGAGTTTTCCAGTCGCGAAATAATCGAGGAAGAATAGTGGCTCAGCGCCTTGCGCCAGCACATCGTTTGCACACATGGCCACCAAATCAATGCCGACCGTGTCATGGATCCCTGTTTCGAACGCGAGCATAAGTTTTGTACCGACGCCATCAGTACCGGAAACCAGAACAGGGTCTTGCCAACCTTCGGCCTTCAAATCGAACAATGCGCCAAACCCGCCGAGGCCGCCCATAACACCAGCGCGGTGGGTTGCCGTGGCCAGCGGACCGATCGCTTCGACAAGGCGTTCGCCCGCCTCAATATCGACACCAGCGTCACGGTATGAAAGAGAATCAGGGGTCTTTGTGCTCATGCGCGGCGCGTTAGCATGTGGATACCCGGCTGACTAGCGCTTAAGCATGGTTCACGTGTGGAGTTCTGCTTGCTAAGACAGCTACATATATGAGGACAGGCGTAATGATTCGGATTTTCTTGCTCGCGGTAATTATCAGCCTTGGCTTTGCCTCAACAGCCACCGCTCAAAGCCGGGACGTTTATACGGTACGAGGCATAACTGTGGACGAGCGCGCAGGTTCAGTCATCGAAGCGCAGCAACGCGCGTTCGCATCGGCAAAGTATGCAGGTGCAAAACTATTGATTGAGCGCATCACATTGCCAGAAGATCGCGCCGCTTCAACTGGGTTCGTTTTGGATCAAGCAATGGCGGACCTGCTTGCGGCGGCTGTTGACGTTGAAGAAGAAACGGCGGGGGCGGGGCGTTATCGTGGCCGTCTAGCGGTTGTTTTTAATCCGACAAATGTTCGGCGCGCGCTTTCGGCGGCAGGAATACCTTATACTGATAGGCAAGGTCCGAAAGCTGTTTTGATCCCGGTCAGTTCGACGGGCAACGGCATTGCGTGGAACATGGCTTGGGATGATAATTCTCTTGGACGCTTGGTGCCGACTGTCACGAGCCGAGCCGCTGGATTTTCAGGCTCAAGTGATTGGGAAGCGGTGCAAGTGGAAGTCGGGCTGTATGACGCCCAGAGAGCTGTTCTCGCGGACCTTTCTGGAAGCGCCGGGCGCTATCGTGTGACGCTTTATTCTGTGACGCCTTCTGGGACTCGCCAGATTGGCGCGACGCTTAGCGCAGCGACGTTAGACGACGCTGTAAATGCAACGGGCGACGTGTTGGACGAAGACTGGAAGCGCGCATCGGTTGTTCGCGATACTGGGCGAACATTGATCGAGGCGACGGTGCGTTATACGTCGCTGGCGGAATGGAATACACTGCGCGGCGCACTCGCACGGTCACCGCTCGTATCGAATTTCCAAACACAAGCTGTTGCAACTGATGGCGCTGTCGTCGCATTTGCATTTGCTGGTGACGGTCAACGCCTTCGAACAGACTTGCGAGACCGCGGTGTATTGATCCAAACGGAGTCGATCGGTTGGGTCCTAACGTCAGCAACGAGCGCAAGTCAGCAGAACTAAGATAGGTTTTTGATGTCGGAACCGAAGCAGATACCCATTCGGTTTCCAGAGGCCGACTTAGACTTCGACCAACTGACAGTCACGCCTGCAAACCGGGCTATCCTCGCAGCGGTGCGGCGCAGCGATCATTGGCCGTATCACGTATTCTGTTTGGTTGGGTCCAGCCTTAGCGGCCTAACAACCATTGCCAAGGCGTGGGCGAGGGAGCGTGGTGGCACTTATATGGATGGCAAGGACTTTGCCGCGCTCAAGAGTGAGCAAATTGAAACCCTCGCCAGCAACGACTTCGCGATTGATCGACCCGATTTAATTTCAGATCAAACTAATCTTCTGTTTGCGGTTAGCGCAGCCGAGCGATTGGGAAGTAAGATGCTCCTAGCGGCGGGATCCGCGCCAGCGACTTGGCAATCTTGCTCTCCCGACCTGATGTCGAGATTGAGATCGGCGCCCATCGCCGAAATCCCGCTTCCTGATGAGCCGCTTATGCGGGCACGCCTAAAAAGAGCATGCGACCGCGCCTATCTGAATATGCCGATTGGTGTTGAAGATTATCTTGTCACGCGTTTGGGGCTTGATTACAGCCGCATAGAATATGTCATTGAAGCATTGGCAGGATTGGCCGCAGATCGGCCGCTAACGATACCACTCGTGCGTGAGGTTTTGGGGCAAGAGAATGACGAAGCCAACTGAGATTGTTACTGAACCTTCAGAGCGCTATCTGAACCGCGAGCTTTCGTGGCTGAAGTTCAATGAACGGGTTCTAGAAGAAGCTCAGAATGTAGCGCATCCGCTGCTAGAGCGACTAAGATTTCTTTCTATCTCTGCTAGCAACCTGGATGAGTTTTTCATGGTGCGTTATGCAGGCCTTCGGGAACAAGAACGCGCAGGAATTCAGAAGCGAAGCTTGGAAGGCCGTACACCGGCGCAGCAAGTTGTAGAAATTGAACGTGAAGTCACCGACCTGATGACCGAACAGCAAGAATGCTGGAAGTCACTAAGAACGGAGATGGCGGGCGAGTCGATTGAGATACTCAACATACCGGACCTCAAAAAAGCCGACGCGGCATGGCTGAAAGCGCACTTTGATAGCCACATCTTTCCGATTCTAACGCCTCAAGCGGTCGATCCTGCACACCCATTTCCGTTTATTCCGAACTTAGGCTTTGCTGTCGCGTTTCAGCTAGACCCGAACAAAGGTGCTGGAGAGCAAATGGTCGGACTGGTTCCGATGCCCGCATTCTCAAAACGCTTCATTAGACTACCCGATCGAAAGTCCGGACTGTTGAGATTCGTGCGCCTAGAGAGCGTCATTACCGAGTTCCAACAAATGCTGTTTCCCGGCTTCAAAGCCACCGGGCATTGCGTATTTCGGATCGTTCGTGACAGCGACATCGAGATTGAAGAAGAATCTGAAGACCTGATCGCTGAATTTGAAATTCTGCTCAAGCAACGCCGCCGCGGCCGGATCGTTCGCATCCATATCGATGAAGACGCGCCAGCGGGTCTCCGTGAATTTATCGTTCGCGAGATGGGCGCAGAGCCGCGTGACGTGATGAAGCTTGAAGGGCTGTTAGGCATGAAAGACCTGTCTGGTCTAATTGCCAGCGACCGGCCCAACCTACTTTTCAAGCCGTTTGAGGCGCGTTTCCCTGAACGAATTCGCGAAATGGGCGGCGATTGTTTCGAAGCTATTCGTGCCAAGGATATCCTTGTGCATCATCCATACGAGTCGTTTGATGTGGTGGTGCAATTTATTAGACAAGCTGCGCAAGACCCTGACGTTATTGCGATTAAGCAGACGCTTTATCGAACCACTTTGAATTCTCCAATCGTCTCAGCTTTGGTTGAGGCCGCTGAAGAGGGCAAGAATGTAACGGCGTTGGTGGAAATTAAAGCGCGGTTTGACGAGGAAACGAACCTACGATTAGCACGTGATCTAGAGCGGGCGGGCGTTCAGGTCGTCTATGGCTTTACTGACTATAAGACGCATGCAAAAGTTTCACTCGTTGTTCGCCGCGAACAGGATGGGCTGCGAACATATACCCATTTCGGCACCGGAAATTATCATCCGGTGACCGCGAAGATTTATACTGATCTTGCGCTGTTTACCGCTGACCCAGCGATGGGGCGCGATGCTGGACGCCTCTTCAACTATATTACGGCCTACAAAGAGCCGCCGGAAGACGGGCCAGAGCTAGAAAAAATCATTATGTCTCCATTTGCGATGGAACCATTCCTGATTGAACGCATTCATCGCGAAGCGGATGCGGCCCGTGACGGACGCCCCTCTGGTATTTGGGCTAAGATGAATTCGCTAGTCGATAAGGATGTGATTGATGCGCTTTATGAGGCCAGTCAGGTGGGCGTGCCAATCAGGCTGATTATCCGGGGCATTTGTTGCCTACGCCCCGGTGTTCCGGGACTGTCGGACACAATTCAAGTTAAGAGTTTAGTGGGGCGTTTTCTCGAACATTCGCGCATTGTGTGCTTCGCAAATGGCGAGGCGCTGCCGTCTGCAAAAGCCAAAGTCTATATGTCGTCAGCGGATTGGATGGACCGTAACCTGAAACGCCGCGTGGAGGCATTGGTGCCAATTGAGGTGCCCACGGTGCATCGACAAGTTCTAAACCAAATCATGGTCGCGAACCTGAATGATGATGTGCAAAGTTGGGATATGTCCAAGGAAGGCGAATATCACCGCATCGCATCCTATCGGGCGGGAGAGGGTTTTAGCGCGCATACTTATTTTATGGACAATCCGAGTCTTTCCGGCCGGGGTAGTGCGCTCGTTGTAAGCGAACCACCGAAATTGGCGCCCCGCAAACGAGAGCGGAAACTGAAATGAAGCCGGTCGAAAAAGCCGCTGTCATTGATGTCGGCTCTAACTCTTGCCGAATGGTGATCTATGAGCGTTGGGGCAACGGCCTACTTCCTTACTTCAACGAAAAAAGCATGGCTGGGCTTGGTCGCGGTTTACCCGAAACGGGGCATCTAAGCCCTGAGGGGCGCATCAAGGCAATTGAGACGTTTCACCGGTTTAGCGCGATCCTTAAGGGTCTAGGTGTTCACAACGTGAATGCAGTGGCAACATCAGCCGTTCGTGAAGCTTCAGACGGCCCCGAGTTTCGTGAGCTGGCAGAAGCTGCGTTGGGTGTTGAGCTGAAGGTCCTATCAGGCGTGGATGAAGGCCGGCTTTCTGCCTATGGTGTAGGCTTGGGATTCAGCAACCCTGATGGACTGGTCGCGGATCTTGGTGGCAGCAGTATGGAACTGTACGCTCTGGGCGAGCTGGCCGCCAAAGGGGAAACCTATCTATTGGGTCCGCTGGCCAGAGCCGCAGATACTGAGCTATCTCCCTCCAAGCGCCAGAAGATTGTTCGGAAAATTGTGAAAGATTCAGCGCTTCTGGGTCAGCATCATAGTCACCTGTACGCAGTTGGCGGTGCTTGGCGGAATGTCGCCGCGGTCCACATGATGCTCAAGAATTATCCTTTGCGTGTTGTTCATTCATACAAGTTGGATGCCGATGCCATTGATGATGTGATCGACGCTGCCTTGCGTGCAGAAGAAGACGCAGAGATGCGTCAGAAGCTGGTCTCTGTTTCGAAGAAGCGCTTTGATACTCTGCTCCACTCAGCAATTGTTTTAAAGGGCCTGTTAGATGCATGCGACGCGGAAAGCGCTATCATTTCATCATATGGTTTGCGGGACGGCGTCGTCGGAGAAGCTTTCCAGGTTCAGAGCGAAGGTGGGCTGCTGGATAGCGTCCCGCTATACTTACGCGCGTCTGAGGCGACCGTCGCGTTTGGCCGCGAAGTGTATGACTTTATCGCCCCGCTAAAGTTCGCGCTATCACGATCGGATGAAACTTTGCGCGCGACATGTCTGATGTCTGACGCTGGTGCGAGGATGCATCCGGATCATCGTGCAAACCTTGTGCACCGACAGATATTGCGCGTGCCAGTTCCTGAGCTCGATCACAACGCTCGACTGTTCGCGGCTTTTGCTGCCGCATCACGTTATACGTACAAGTTGAAAGCGCCCTCTGAAATTGTTGCACTAATGTCAGAGCCGATGATTTCTGAAGCGCGTATATTGGGGACAGCTATGCGGTTAGCTGGAGTTTATTCTGGTCGATCAGCTGCTATTCTGAAAACAGCACGGCTAAGCGCAAACGACAAAGCTCTCACACTGCATGTGACACGTAAGAACTCTGATCTGGTTTCGGGAACAGTGCGCAGGCGGCACGCGCAATTGTGCGGGTTGCTCAACCTGGAACCAAATTTTGAACTGGTATGACCTAAAGTTCGAATAGGCGGACTTGACCGCCTTCGAAAGACAAAGCCAATTTTCCAGACAACAAGGCTTCCGCCTTCTTGCCGAACAAATCATACCGCCACCCGTTCATCGCGGCGATATCTTTGCTTGTCTCACCCCGGGCCAGCTTTTCAATATCGGCGGCGTTGGCAATTAGGCGCGGAACAACATTCTCTTCATCGCTAACCGCTTTCAGCAACACTTTAAGCATTTCTGGCGCACCGGCGGGCGTCTCTGCATTGTGCTTGCGTTTCGGAATGTATGGCGCGTAGGCATCCGGGTCATCCAAGGCACGTTTAACGGCATTCATTAAGCCGTCAGCGTATTTGGAGCGAATAAAGCCCTTCGGGATCGACCGCATTCGCTCAAACCCTTGTTCGTCGGTTGGCTTTTGGTCTGCGATCTCCTGAATAGCATCGTCTTTAATGATGCGTCGCCGGGGCTTATTCATGTCTTGAGCTTTTTGTTCGCGCCAAGCTGCGACTGAAGCAAATATCGCAGCATATTCTTTATGCGGCTTACGCAGCTTTAAGCGTTGCCAGGCATTTTCTGGCGACACATCGTAAAGCGCTGGATCTTCGAGTTCCGCCATTTCAGAACGAACCCATTCAAGTCTGTTTTGCTTGTCTAACTGTTCAATCATGATCTCGTAAGCATCACGAAGGTGGGTCACGTCACCCATGGCGTAGACCAATTGCTTGTCTGTCAAAGGACGGCGTTTCCAATCGGTCAACTGGCTCGATTTATCGACCTGTTGTTTCAGAAGTCTTTGAACCAAATTGTCATACGAAATGGAGTCGCCAATACCGAGCGCCATTGCCGCGATCTGTGTATCAAATACGGGGCCGGGCGGGTGACCGATCAGGCGGTTGAATATTTCTAGATCCTGACGGGCCGCATGGAAAACTTTTGGTCGGCTTTCCTGCGCAATCAATGAGAGGAACGGGCCGATATCCAAATCTTCGTCCAGCGGGTCGATAATGACTTCAAAGCCAGGGCAGGAGGCTTGGATGAGACAAAGTTCTGGCCAGTATGTGCTCTCCCGATGAAATTCGGTGTCTACACAAATGAAACTGCCTTCTGATAGGCGTCCACATACATCTTCTAGTTCAGCCTGATCTGTAACAGGCTTTAAGTTCTCTCGGTTCATAGTCTTGCCCTAGAGCAAGCAAGTTCGATTGACGAGAGGTGATCTGCGGAAGACCTTATTTACGCTTAAGAATTGAGCTTCTTTTGCGAAGCACACCTTCAGAATCGTCGGGGACAATATGCTGCCGAATCGGTATGAGCGGCTCATCCTTAACGATCCATTCTTCTTCAATTTCATCCTCATCGGTGGCGCCTGCGCTTCCACGCAGCGCAGCGACGATATCGCGTATACTGGTATTAGATTCTGCTTCGCCTTTGGGCTCATCGGTTACGTGAGCACTAGACGGACGCGCCGCGGCTGGCAGATTGCGGAACCGCATGCGCATCGGTGTCGAGACAGCGCTTCCGAACGCGATACATTCGCGGTCAGCAAGTGAAGAGAGGAATGCGAGCGTGGACTTAGAACCGTTGGAAATGGCTTTGCGCATCACGTCTTGATCCGAATCGTTGCCCAAGCGCAGCGAGAAGATCGTGTTACACTGGGATAGGATTGTCGGATCGAGCTCATTCGGGCGCTGGGTAATAATAGCCAATGAGACGCCATATTTACGACCCTCCTTAGCAATACGCGCTATCGCGCCGCGTGTCGGAGCGAATCCGGTTGAAGTATCTGCGGGAATATAGCGGTGAGCTTCCTCACATACGACGAGCGTTTTGATCTTTAAGTCGCTTGCGAGCGCCATATCGAAAGCAAGACGGCAGAGCACGGATGCAACTGAATTCACCACTTCGGACGGGATACCCGACATTTGGAAAACCGTTATCGGCTTTCCATCGATTGGGATGCGGTAAATGTTGCCAAGAATAGCGTCGATACGGTCGGTTGCGTCTTTGGAGCCAAACAGGAACCTAAAACGCGGATCGTTGATCGACGCTTCCATGCGCGCTTTCAGGCGACGCAATGTGAGGCGGCGCAAAGCACCATCGAGGGAGCCGATTTCTTCTTCAAACAACGCCAGCAAGTCCGCCAACCGGTACGGAACAGGCGTATCCGCCGTAATGCCGCCGCCCGTCGCGCTAGGGCGTCTTAGCCCCTTGTTTTTACCTTCTTTATACAAAAGTTTGGCACGGGGGATAAACTCACGCAGAGCATCAACTTCTTCAGGTATCTGCTCGCGCCCACGGAATACGACCTGCGTAAACTCTTCCAAATTGAGGAGCCAGAACGGCAGGTCTAACGTCTCGGCGGTTATCGTATTAGCCTTACGTCCGAACGCGCTTGTGTATTCGTTATGCGGATCGAGAATGAGAATACGTTGGTTTTTCTTCCGCTCTGCGATCAGATGCAGGATGAGCGTCACAGCTGTCGATTTACCTGTACCCGTCGTTCCAACCACAGAGAAGTGGCGGGAGAGTAGTGCATCAACCGAAATAACGGCTGGAATATCTTGCGCCTGGCTAAGTGCGCCGATTGTGACGGCGCTTGGATCGCTCGACTTGTAGATTGTGATCAAGTCTTCCTTGCGGATGCGGTGGGCAATTGCGCCCAAATGCGGATAGACCGAGATACCGCTTGAGAAGACAAATCCACGTTGATCATCAGGGCGGACTTCGCCAGAAAGTTCAACGCATAGTGTTATTGGGTTAGGTTTGTCCTTGACCCAAGTTTCTTCATCGGCCTCTACTTTATAAAGTAGGCCGACGACGCGGTTCTTGCCGACTTGGATGGATAGAAGCTGTCCAACATCCCAATAGTCTTCTGATTCTGAATGCGCACCCGCCAGAGTAGCGATGCGTGCCTGCGTACCGTCACACTCGACGACATAGCCAGCAGAACGGTTCCGTTTCGCAGGAACACCCGTCGCGCTCGGCGCAGTGGTAGGAGAATCAGCAGCCATCTATGATCGTTTGTAGAGAGCCAGACCTGAAAAACTTGTTAACCCGGCTGCCACCTGATCACTTCACGCTAGGTCTTGACATTCAGGCGCGTCAGACGCCTAAAGCCGCCTTTGATTTACGCGTATTCTAGGGAGCGTCTCATGCACGCCTATCGCACCCATACTTGCGGCGAACTTCGCCAGTCTGATGTTGGTAAAACCGTTAAGCTTTCGGGCTGGTTACACCGCCGCCGCGACCATGGCGGGGTTATGTTCATTGACCTTCGTGACCATTATGGTCTGACCCAATGCGTTTTCGATCCAGACTTTCCAGCCTTTGCGGTTGTTGAGCGTCTGCGCACTGAGAGCGTTATTACGGTTGAGGGCGAAGTGCTGGCCCGTGATGCGTCGCTAGTTAACGGCAATCTTGATACGGGCGAGATTGAAGTTCGTATCAAAGAAGCTTCTGTTCAGTCAGAAGCAGCTGAACTGCCGCTGCCAGTCTTTGGTGAACCTGATTATCCAGAAGATATTCGCCTAAAGCACCGTTACTTGGATCTGCGCCGTGAAACGCTGCACGCCAATATGATTTTGCGCTCGCAGGTCATCGCGTCGATCCGTAAGCGTATGGTTGAGCAAGGCTTTACTGAATACCAGACACCGATCCTGACCGCATCTTCACCAGAAGGCGCGCGTGACTTCCTTGTGCCATCTCGTTTGCACCCGGGTGAATTCTATGCCCTGCCGCAAGCGCCGCAGCAGTTTAAGCAGCTTCTAATGGTGTCTGGCTTTGATCGCTATTTCCAAATAGCGGCATGTTTCCGTGATGAGGACGCGCGCGCAGATCGTTCACCGGGTGAATTCTATCAGCTTGATATTGAGATGAGCTTTGTAACGCAGGAAGACGTGTTCCAAGCTATTGAACCGGTGATGCACGGCGTGTTCGCTGAGTTCGCAGACTGGAAAGGCAAGGGCCGCGTTGTGCCAGAAGGGCCGTTCCCGCGTATTCCTTACGCTGAAGCGATGTCCAAATATGGTTCTGATAAGCCTGACCTTCGTAACCCAATCGAACTGGTTGATGTCACGGACTTTTTTGCTGACGACAGCAAGACCGGGTTTGGTATCTTTGCGAAGATTATTGCGGGCGGCGGTAAAGTTATCGCTGTGCCTGCGCCGAAAGCGACTGAAACCCAGTCACGCAAATTCTTTGATGAGCTTGATAAGTGGGCGAAGAAAGAGATGCAGGCACCGGGCCTTGGCTTTGCGCGCCTTCGCAAAAGCGATGAGGGTGAAGTTGTTAGCCAAGATCCAACGCTTAAGAACTTTGAAGCCGATCACTTAAAAGCCTTCTTGGACCATGTTGGTTTGAGTGATGGCGACGGCGTGTTCTTCGCGGCCGGTAAAAAGGGCGATGCTTATAAGCTTGCCGGGGCGGCGCGGACAAAAGTTGGTGAAGACCTTGGCATTATCGAGCAGGGCGTTTTCCGCTTCTGCTGGATCGTCGATTTTCCAATGTATGAGTATGACGAAGAGAATAAGAAGGTCGACTTCTCTCACAACCCATTCTCTATGCCGCAAGGCGGTATGGAAGTTTTGGAAGCGGCCAAAACGGACGAGGAATTGCTGGCGATCAATGCCTACCAGTACGACATTGTTTGTAACGGCATCGAGCTTTCATCTGGCGCGATCCGTAACCACCGCCCAGAGATCATGCTGAAAGCGTTTGAGAATGCTGGATACGGCCCTGAAGTGGTTGAGGAAGAGTTTGGCGGCATGTTGAACGCGTTCCGTTACGGCGCGCCGCCGCATGGTGGTATCGCACCGGGCGTGGACCGTATGGTTATGCTGCTGGCCGATGCGGAGAACATTCGCGATGTCACACTGTTCCCAATGAACCAGCAGGCCCGCGACCTGATGATGCAAGCGCCAAGCCCGGTTGATGATAAGCAGCTAAAAGAGCTGAGTATTCGTTTGGCGCCGCAGCTTAAAGAATAAGCGCCGCGCGATACCCATTATTTGAAAGCCCCAGATCACATCTGGGGCTTTCGCACATTTGAGATGTTGCCGCTGGCGGCGCATCGCCGTAAACGCTGAACGCATAACTTATTGAGGCCGTTACAATGTTTGACCTGCGCGCAATCCGTGAGAATCCAGACGCTTTCCGTACAGCATGGGAGCGTAAGGCGTCCGGCCTTGGTTCGAACGTTGATGCTATTCTTGCGGCGGCTGACAAAGTACGCGTCGCGACGACGGCGAAACAAGAAGCTGAAACGGTCCGTAACACGAATTCAAAACTGATCGGCAAGGCCAAAGGGCAGGGCGATGAGGCCGAGGCGCAGCGCCTAATGGCGGCGGTTGCCGAGGCCAAAGCCACGATCGAAAGCGCTGGCGCAGATGAAGTGGCGGCGCAGGCGGAGCTTGATGCACTGCTGATGGGTTTGCCCAACTTGCCGCTTGCAGAAGTGCCGGAAGGCGCGGACGAAGAGAACAATGTTCAGCAGGGAAATGGCTGGGGCGATCCGAAGACGTTTTCGTTTGAGCCTAAAGACCATGCTGATCTTGGCGCGGCGCTAAAGACCAAGCTTGGTCAGCCGATGATGGATTTTGAAGCGGCCGCCGCGATGTCTGGTGCGCGCTTTGTGGCGCTGCGCGGGGGTCTCGCGAAGCTGGAGCGGGCGCTGGCGGCGTTTATGCTGGACACGCAGACGGACAAGAATGGGTATGAAGAGGTTTCGCCGCCGCTTTTGGTGCGGGATAACGCGCTAAAGGGAACAGGGCAGCTTCCGAAGTTTGAGGAGGATTTGTTTCAAGCTGGTGACGATCACTATCTAATCCCAACTGCCGAAGTCCCACTCACAAACCTCGTGCGCGAGACCATTCTATCTGACGACCAACTCCCGCTTCGCATGACAGCGCATACGCCTTGCTTCCGCTCTGAAGCGGGCAGTGCTGGACGCGATACGAAGGGGATGATCCGCCTGCATCAGTTCAACAAGGTTGAGATGGTGTCTATCGTTCGTAATGAGGCCGAGGGGCTGGACGAATTGGAGCGTATGACGACCTGCGCCGAGGGTATCCTAGAGGCGCTTAACCTGCCTTATCGCCGTATGTTGCTATGTACCGGGGATATGGGCTTTGGCGCGCGTAAGACGTTTGACCTTGAAGTATGGTTGCCGAGCCAGAACACTTATCGCGAGATCAGCTCATGCTCTTATTGCGGCGACTTTCAGGCGCGCCGTATGGCCGCGCGCTGGCGTCCATCACCGACAGAAGAAACACCAAAGCCGAAGCCGCAATTTGTACACACTTTGAACGGGTCGGGCTTGGCCGTTGGGCGGACGCTTGTTGCCGTGCTTGAGAATTATCAGAACGAAGACGGATCGATTACGGTTCCTGACGTTCTGCGCCCCTATATGGGCGGGCTTGAGGTGATTGCTTAATGCGCATCCTGCTGACCAATGATGATGGCATCAATGCCCCGGGCATAGAGGTTATGGAAAGTATTGCGCGCGAGCTGTCCGATGATATCTGGATCGTTGCGCCGGAACTAGAGCAGTCTGGCAAGGGCAGGGCGATATCGCTGACCGAATTTGTTCGCGTGCGCGAACTTGATCCACGACGCTTTGCCGTGAACGGAACGCCCAGTGATTGTGTGTTGATCGCGCTTGATCAATTGATGGATCAGAAGCCGGACCTGATCTTGTCAGGCGTTAATGCTGGGCAGAATATCGCGGAGGATACGACATTCTCTGGCACGATTGCGGCGGCGCTGTTTGGGATGCAACATGGCGTGCCCTCTATTGCGCTTAGCCAATCAAAAGGGTTTCAGAACCCGCATTCCTGCCCATGGGAAACGCCAACCGCATGGGGGGCGAAAGTTCTACGCCCGCTAATCGATAAAGGGTGGCCGGAAGACCTGATCCTGAACGTGAACTTCCCTGATCGTGCACCGGACGAAGTGGCGGGGATCATGATGACGCGCCAGGGCTTTCGGGATGAACGAATCATTCGTACGGAAGCACGAGAAGACCTGCGCGGGAACGCATATTACTGGATCGGTTATCGCGGAAAGCTATCCAACCCGGACGAGGGAACGGATTTGCGCGCGATTTATGATGGCTACGTCTCCGTTTCCCCGTTGCAGGTTGATTTGACCCATGACGCGTTCTTGACTGAAATGCGTGAGACATTTCAAAGTTGACCCATGGCTGATCTCGTTCCAGATCCATTTCGCGCAGCGCGGCTCGTCCTGTCGCTTCGCAGGCAGGGCATTACAGATGATGCCGTTCTGACCGCTCTGGAGACCGTCGATCGCGGCGTATTCGTCTCGCCGGGGCTTGCGAGTATGGGCGGCGAGGATTGTTCTTTACCTATCGCTTGCGGCCAAAGCATTCCGCGCCCTGTTGTTACGGCGCGCCTGCTCCGGGCGTTGGCCTTGTCACTCGGCAAAGAAGAGCGCGTTTTATTAGTAGGGTCGGGCAGTGGTTATACAGCGGCTTTGCTCGCCCAAATAAGCCGCCACGTTTACGGAATAGAGCGGTATGCCGCATTGGCTGAGTTATCCCGAGCGCGGCTGACCGAATTGAAAGTCGACAATGTTACTATTCGGCACGGCGATGGCTTGTCTGGACTTTCAGAGCATGGCCCGTTTGATCGCATCCTGCTGACTGGATCAGTGAAAACGATACCGGCGGCGCTTGTTGATCAACTTACGCGTGGCGGGCTTCTTATTGCAGCTCTTGTGCAGAGCGACGGGAGCCAAATCCTACGGACTGTGACTGCAGATAAGTCGATTAAGGATGAACCAATGCCAGAACCGCTGGCCCCGTTGACCAAGGGCGCGGCCTTAACGCTTTAGCTAGTCCGTATCTGGGGTGGCGCACTCGCCTTCAATCGCAACACTGACACCCGCCGCAGCGGCGGTACAGGCATTGCCATAAGTTTGGCCGTCGCAACCACACACCGGGCGATATTCTCGCGTGCAGATTTCAGGTTGAGGCTGACATGTGCCAGCACCATCCATAACCTCTAGGCACTGACCATCTTCTTGTTTGCAATAGTAACCAGAGGGGCATTGGAGCGCCGCGATACCGCCGCACATCTCTCCGGTCGGATCGATAACTTGAACAGGCTCTTCGATTGCGGGCGCTTCAGCCGCCGATGGAATTGCCGGTTCGGCCTCCATCGCCGCTTCATTAGAGCCACAAGCCGCTAACACTGCCAGCGCGGCGCTTAGAATAACAAGTCTCATGGTACTCCCCTTCAGTCCCATTCAGCTCTATTACCATACTCAAACAAAAACGGCGACACCAGAGGGTGCCGCCGTTTTGTTAGTAAAATACACGTGTTGTGTAATATTTAGGCTTTCGCTGCTGCTTCTTGCAGACGTGCGAAGATGTTTCCGCCGTGTCCAGCGCCCGAATCAAAGTGAGTTTGGGTCGCTGTATCCGTGATTTCGTCCCACTTTGCGGCGACGGCTTCTGCGGTTAGCGCTTCACCTTGACCAACGAACGCACCGTTTGTCTCAACAATCTGCGCCATAGAGAATGCACCAGCACCCGCAGATAGGATCATACCAGTTGGCGCGTCTTCTTTAACAAGGTTCATAACGCCCGGTGTCACATATTCTGGCTTCAAGTTATCCAGCATCGCTTGCGGCATAAGACCTTCGGTCATGCGCGTTGCTGCGATTGGGCAGACAGCGTTGATTTTGATATTGTTCTTTGCACCCTCAATCTTGAGCGAGTTCATCATGCCGACAACGCCGAGCTTACCCGCGCCGTAGTTTGCCTGACCAAAATTGCCGTAGAGACCCGTAGAAGAGGTTGTTACGACAATACGGCCGTAATTTTGCTCTTTCATAATGTTCCACGCAGCGTGAACAGGAAGGAACGATCCGCGCAGGTGGACAGCAAGAACAAGATCAATGTCCTGAACCGTCATTTTTGAGAATGACTTATCACGAAGGATGCCAGCATTTGCGATGATGACATCAATGCGGCCAAATTCCTGCATTGTGTCGGCGATCATTTTCTCAACGCCAGCTTCATCAGCAACGGAAGAACCGTTAGCAATCGCCTGACCGCCCATAGCTTTGATTTCTTCGACAACGGCCATTGCTGCGTCAGAATTGTCGCCAGTTCCATCAAGTGATCCACCAAGGTCGTTGATAACGACTTTCGCGCCGCGGCGGGCAAGCTCTAGGGCGTGTTCACGGCCGAGGCCACCACCGGATCCGGTTACAATAGCGACGCGGTCATCAAAACGAATTGCTGACATGGTTGTATCTCCTGATAATTACTAAACTTGTGCAAGTGCGAAGGCCTTGCACCAGACGCTCACGTAAACGTCAAGCACTTGCGCTGCGGCAAATCTTTCCAATGACTTTGCTTGAGCGCCTTTTGGAGACAATTTTTCGTGAACTATAGGGGTTGAGTATTTGGGCGTGGACGCTTGGTTTGGCGCGTGATGATTTAATATGACAACAAGGCTGGTCCGTATGGCATCGGCGGGCTAGTGCTGTTTGCTGGAAACAGATTACCGGAGGAAGTGCGGATGGAATGGGGATGGGATAATGCGAGAGCCTTCTTAGGCATAGCGATGATCTTTGCGATTGCCTGGGGGTTATCTGAGAATAAGAAAGCCTTCCCTTGGAAACTCGTTCTTGGCGCTGTGGCCATCCAATTCGCCTTTGCACTGATCCTGTTTGGTATACCTATTGTCCGTGAAGTTTTGTTCGCCGCAAACATTGTTGTTGATAGTCTGATCGCGGCGACCGCTTACGGAACCGCTTTTGTATTCGGGCCTACATTTGGCACACAGGCGGGCTGGGAAGGCCTTACCGGGCAGCCTGGACCGATCTTCGCCATTCACCTTCTACCATTGATTATCGTTGTTGCCGCGCTGTCAGCCATCCTTTGGCACTGGCATGTTCTGCGCTGGGTCACGAAAGGGTTTGCCTTTATATTCCGAAAAGGAATGGGTCTTGGCGGGGCGACGTCACTTGCGGTTTCAGCCAACGTCTTCATGGGCATGACTGAGGCGCCGGTTCTGATCAAGCCGTACATTAAGGGCATGACACGGTCTGAAATCTTTATCTTGATGACCGCTGGTTTTGCGACTGTCGCAGGTTCAGTGCTTGTTTTGTACGGGGTCTTTCTGAAAGACGTATTGCCGAATGCGCTTGGTCAGCTTTTGGCCGCGTCCCTGATTGCCGCACCTGCTGCTGTCGCCCTTGCGCTAACGATGGTGCCTGAGACGATTGAAGAGAAACAACGCGCGCATGAGCCAGACTTCGAGTACGAATCTACTATGGACGCGTTCGCAACGGGTGCATCTGACGGACTGAAAATTTTGGCCAATATCGTGACGATGTTGATTGCGGCATTTGCGCTATTATTCCTCGTCAATGCAGGGCTAGGCGCATTGCCCGATGTTGGCGGTGCACCCTTATCAATTGAACGTATCCTTGGTTGGGCCTTCTCTCCGATTATGTACATGATCGGTGTTCCAATGAGTGAAGCGGCTCAGTCTGGATCGCTTATGGGCATCAAAACCGTGCTAACGGAATTCGTGGCCTTCCTACAGCTTTCTGGAGAAGCTGGCGAAGGGCTTTCCGAGCGTAGTTCAATGATTACGGCGCACGCAATTTGCGGCTTTGCCAACTTTGGATCAATCGGGATTTTGATTGGTGGGCTTTCGATCATCGAGCCTTCTCGCCGTACGACATTCCTTGAGCTTGCATGGAAAACGCTTGTTGCTGGTACGCTGGCGACTTGTCTGTCTGGAGCAGTTGTGGGTGCTTTGCCTGCGAGCCTGTTCTTTGGCGGTTAGAGCGACATGAAATGCACGTCTCGGACATTGTTAGTATCAACTTTGTTGGTTTTTACTCTACCGGTGTCGCTCGCTCAAACTGCTGGCGAGGACACTGGGTCGACATTGTGCTTTGGTGGTAATCGCTACGTTGAGGCGAGCTCTGCTCTGGATATTGCTCGAAGCGAAGAATTACCCTGCAATTCTGAAGTGCGACGTTTAGCTGGAATAACCATTTTTGGAGACCGGCAATTTAGCGACCCCGGCTCGTTTACTGCAGCGTCAGCTTCAGAAATTGTAACGACTGCCGCAGATCACCCAGCTGAAATTCTAAACACCCTTCCGGGTGTGAATATCCATACCAACTCGGGTCAAGAACACCTGATCGCTATTCGCTCACCTGTTCTAACGGGCGGCGCAGGGCAGGGGAGTTTCCTTATCCTTGAGAACGGTGTTCCGACGCGTTCACCC
>JAQWGO010000120.1 GCA_029238175.1 Henriciella sp.
TGGCTGGGGGTTTTGTTGGCCCCATGCCTTGATTTCATCCTCGTCGACTAAGACTGAACCGTCTTCGACCCACGCCGTGAATTTTGGCAGCTTCTCTGAATTTTCATACTCTGAGACGCCTGTATCGAGGCGGTAATCCCAGTTGTGGACGCCGCAGATCAGATTTCGTTTTGATCAACATGTCCGTCGGACATAAGCGCGCCGCGATGAAGGCAGCGTCCGTAAAAGACCGAGACGGTTTCGTCGAAACGGACAACCACAAGGTCGACTTCACCGACGATGGCGTATTCAGGTTGGCGGTCTTTAAGGTCTGCCCATTTGGCAACTGATATCTTGTTCATGTCTCTCCCCAGAGTTTGCTTCCGGCTCTCTACGCGGAACCGTCCAGCCAAAGCCAATCACGACCGCTGACAAAAAAGTCATCGCCTTTGATGTGAGTTTTGTCCATGGTCTGATTATGAACGCCGAAAAGAAGCGAGGGGAATACAATGACAAAACAAAATCTTATCTGGCACAAAGTGGCCGAGACGGGCGAAGTTGAAGAAGGTCGTGTTAAGTCTGTCACTGCCGGAACGCAGTCTATCGCATTGGTTCATTTCGATGGCCAGTGGGCCGCAATGGACAATAAATGCCCCCACCAAGGCGGCCCTCTCGGTGAGGGTTCTATCGAAAAAGGCAATGATGGCGCGTGCTGGCTGCGATGTCCGTGGCATGGGTGGGACTTTGATCCGCTAACCGGGAAGCCGCCTGGCGGACACCAAGATACCGGGCAGGAGATGTTCGACGTCGATATTCGCGGGGACGAGATTTATATTGCTGTGCCTGCACTGCCAGAGCGTGATCGCACGATTGCTGACGTGATGGCTGAAACGATGGTGAATTGGGGCGTGACGTCTGTATTCGGGATGGTTGGGCACTCTAATCTTGGACTGGCGGATGCGCTGCGTGTGCAGGAATCGGAGGGCAATCTGCGCTATTATGGTATTCGTCATGAGGGTGCGGCGGCATTTGCGATCTCTGGATATGGCAAGCTTACAGGGCATCCGGCGGCGGCGCTTACGATTGCAGGGCCCGGGGCGACGAACCTTTTGACAGGCCTGTGGGATGCCAAAGTTGATGGTGCGCCAGCGCTTGCACTGACGGGGCAGGTTCAGGATCAGGTTGTCGGTGTTCATGCGTTTCAGGATATTGATCTTGAAGCTGCGTTTGAAGCCGTAGCTGAGTTCTCAGAGACTGTGCATTTGAATTCCGATCATGCGCTTTTGATGACGCAACAGCGCTTCTAGCGAAAGCCAAGCGTCCGATGGTCATCGTTGGCTATGGCGCACTCAACGGGATGGACAGCGTGATAGCGCTTGCCGAGCACCTAAACGCGCCTGTGGCCACGACGTTCAAGGCGAAGGGGCAAATCGCGGATGCACACCCATTGGCGGCGGGCGTCATGGGGCGTTCTGGAACGCCGATTGCCAGTTGGTTCATGAATGAAGCTGATTTGCTGCTCGTTTTTGGAGCAAGCTTCTCTGATCACACGGGTATCTATGAGGGGGCGCCGACGATTCAGGTTGACACCGATCCAATGCGATTGGCGAAACGCCATCCTGTCACAGTACCCGTCATGGGTGATGTGGCCGTGACTGCGGACCTGTTAAAAGCTGAAGTGGAACGCAGCGGTTCTGCCGCGATCGACGTTAAGGCTGAAGTTGCTGAGCGCTGGCGTTTATGGCGTTCTGAAAAAGCGACCCGTGTTTTGGAAGATAATGGCAAAGGCGTTTCAGCGGCGGCTTTATTTGAGGCGCTTACCCGACATGCGCCAGAGGATGCCATTCTTCCCGTTGATGTGGGCAATAACACCTACTCTTTCGGGCGATATTTTGAGCCAACGGGTGATCAACGTGTTTTGATGTCTGGGTATCTTGGTTCCATCGGGTTTTCATTCCCGGCAGCGATGGGCGCATGGGCGGCCACGCAAGAAGACGGGCCTTACAAGGGCCGGAAAGTCATCTCTGTTTCTGGTGATGGCGGGTTTGGCCAATACGCGATGGAATTCACGACGGCAGTTAAGTACGGCATGAATATCACCCACGTTCTGATGAACAATTCAGAACTAGGCAAAATCTCGAAAGAGCAAAAAGCGGCGGAGTTTGAGGTTTGGCAGACGAGCCTTGTGAATCCAAGCTTTGCAGGGTTTGCACGCGCATGTGGCGGAATGGGTGAGCGTGTTAAAACGCGTGAAGAACTTGATGCTGCATTAGCCAAAGCGATTGCGCATAATGGGCCATCGATTGTTGAAGTTATTACTGATGCGGAGCTGCTGTGATGAGTGGTTCAGAGCATGCGATGGAGGGGATGACCGGAGGATCATCTCTCGACTCGCTGCCCTTTGAAATTGGTCCCATGCTGGCGGAGATATTTGAGGTCATGGCGGTTGGCATCGACCTTATCGGTGTTGCCATCATCATTTTTGGGTTCAATGTCGCGTTGCTCAAGCTTGTGAGCGCGCTGTTTCAAGGCGCGGGTTTGCGCAAAGGGCTGGGTAACATTGCTGAGGCGCGTCAAACCCTTGGCGCCTATATTCTGACCGGCATTGAGTTCATGATTGCGTCCGACATTATTCACACTGTGATCACACGCGAGCTGACAGACTTACTGTTTGTTGGACTGTTGGTTGTCATCCGAACGGCGATTTCCTTCTTCCTTGGCAAGGAAGTTGCGGAATTAGAACACCGTGAGGCGGCCCGAAACTAAGGGCAGACCGCGTCTTCGTATTTGTTCTCGAAGATATAGGTTTGCGCGCCGATTGGTTGAATGACGTCTTTGTAGAGTTGATTGTTTGGATCATCCCACGTTTGGGCAAACGCTTCCATGCGGGTGATCCGATCACCTAGGAATCTTGTGATGTGGTTTGCGTCGAGCATGCCCCAATAGTCTTTCGCGTCAACGCGGCAATCGTGTTGGTCAGCATCGATCTCCATGCGGTCACTAATCGTTTGGATATAATCTGGATCGACGTTTTGACCTTCAAGATGATCGACCATGTGCTCTTTGCCGCTGCTGTGCATCACAAAGCCGAAATCATAGCCAAGCTGCGCGGCCATTAGCGAGGCTGTGGATGGGGCTTTGTCGTCTTTTAGCCAGCCATACCACTTGCGGTAAGGCATCATTGTAATGCCGTGCACGGCGATGTGAGCGCTATTGTGAATGTGGACGTCATCAAGCCCCGGCAAGATGACCATGGCGCAGGCCGACATGCATTGGCCCGCAATTACGGCTGGCTCTCCGCGTTTGTCCAAAATCTTGCTCATGCCGCGCGCGGTTGCAACATTCCCGCCGGGGCTGGTGATGATGATCTTGCTCGCTGGAGGTAGGGCGTTCAGTTTCAGAAATTGCTCAGGAAAGATCGCCGCATTGTAGCAAATGACATCCGTGCCATCGAGAACATTGACGCCATCCGTTTCTAAGCACTGTTCGACGAGCGCATCGGTTGCGGCGTCTGGTGTGTCAAACTCTACGTCGCCTTGCGCGTTAGCGAAAACGCCGATGGCAATTGAGGACAAGGCCAAAGCAATCGTACGCAGCATAATTTCTCCCATATCTAGAAATCTTATTTGGAGACGGTTCAAGGCAAAGTGAAGGCAAGACCCTGCGATAAGGCTTGCCGGGTGCAGCGGACGTCGACAAAGTGGAAGGAGAGGGAGTTCAAAATGAAGAAAATACTGAGTGGAATGGCGCTTAGCGTAGCGTTGATGACGAGCGTGTCTAGTCTTGCGGTCGCGCAAGAAGGTGTCACCGTTATCGAAGCGGGAAACGTTCTTGCTGTGCCGGGTGAGGGCTATTTGCAGAACCAATCTGTGAAAGTGCAAGATGGGAAGATCGTTTCGATTACGAGCGGCTTTAGCACCCATCCGTCCGGCACGCGGGTGATGAATATGCGGGATGCCTATATCGTACCGGGCCTGATCGATAGTCATGTCCATTTGACCAGCGAATGGTCGCCTACGTCACGCATGAAGGCTCTGAGTGATTCAGAGGTTGATGCGGCGCTTGAGGGCGCTGCCCATGCCAAGACGACGCTTTTAGCAGGCTTTACGACGGTCCAAGATGTTGGCGGAGCGAATGAGGCGATTTTCTCTCTTCGTGATGCGATATCGGCGGGCAAAATTGATGGTCCGCGTATTCGTGCATCTGGACGCGCTGTTACGCCGACAGGTGGTCATGGCGATTCCAACGGGTTTTCCCCAGCGCTTACAAAGGTGTTTTCGGGTCCCAACGCATGCAACGGCGCTGACGATTGTCGACGCGCTGTGCGCGAAACCATTCGGTCGGGTGCAGACCTTATCAAAATCACGGCAACGGGCGGTGTTTTGTCGAATACGAAGGCCGGGCTTGAACAGCAATTCTATGATGATGAAATCAAAGCGATTGTTGATACGGCAGCGATGATGGGCCGTAAAGTCACCGCGCACGCCCATGGCAAAAGCGGGATCGAGGCAGCGCTTCGTAATGGTGTCCAATCAATCGAGCACGGGACATATTTGGACGATGAGACCATTGCATTGTTCCGTAAGCATAATGCGACTTTGGTGCCGACGGTTCTGGCCGGCGTGACGGTGACGGGCTGGACGACGAATGGCTGGCTGCCGGAAGCTTCGCGTGAGAAGGCAGCGGTTGTTGGCCCCCTCATGCAGGACATGCTGACACGCGCACGCGAAGGCGGCGTCAACGTTGCTTTCGGTACTGACTCAGGGGTCTCGCAGCATGGCAAGAATGGCGAAGAATTCATCTATATGGTCAATGCTGGATTCTCACCGGAAGAAGCTATTAAAACCGCAACAGTGAACGCATCGATCCATATCGAGATGGATGATCAGATCGGCACGCTGGAGCCCGGTAAGTTCGCTGATATGGTCGTGCTGCGCAATGATCCACTCGAAGATGTTCGCGCGCTTCAGTCATCGATCACGATGGTTATTAAAAATGGTGAGACATACCGACCTTAGTCACTTGTTGTTCGCGCCTGAAGCAAGGAGCCCTCCGATTATGCGTCGGAGGGCTGTCTTATTTATAGTTTGCAGATCAGGCCGCGATCCGGCGTGATGTTGCCATCAACTGTATCTCGCCAGGCTTTTACGATCGCGTCTTGGCCCGTCATCGTCTCTGGTGTCACGAAGGATTTCGATAGTGGGTAGAAGGCCATCAGGTCGCCGCCTAGCCGCTTGTCGAGTTCGCCTTGAGGTAGTTCTTTTGAACGGTTGGCGGCGTAGTCTGGAACGAAGAAGAATTCAGGCACAGGGCCGGGTAAGCCTGCTTGCGGTGTACGGTCCGCTTCCCAATCGGTGACGCCGATGACCATGCTGCGGCCGAGGTTTTCACCGCAGGTTTTGTGGATGTCCATGGTTAGTTTTGGGCGGCCAACAAAGTCGACATATGCCATTGTGCCTTCAGGCTTGAGGTCTGTGATCGCGTCATAGGTCAGGACGTCAGAGTAAAGCCCGCTTTTCTTGACGAAATCCACATTGCCTGCGGATGTTACGCCTATGGTTTTGATGCCGCGGCGGTGGAGGCCGTGTGCGGTCGCGAGCGCGGTTTTTGATGAGGCGCTTGAGATGATGGCTGCGTCGACTTTTGGAGAGCCTTCAACAAGGCTATCAACGATCATCCAGCCTGTTGTGTAGAGCGGGCGAAACAGCATTTGCTGGTCTTCATACTCGGCTTGATAACCGGGATCGGCGTCGTTGAAGAAGTAGGTATTGTAGATCGGCGCTAGCTCTTGGCGGTGCGCCGCGCCATCGGCGAAGCCGCGGTCAGAAACGCGGATCGGTTCGACGTCTAAAGTGTCGGAGATTGGGAAATAGCCATAGACGCGTTTGCCTTCAGCGATGCCGTCTGCATTTGACTTCTCGACTGTTGCGAAGCCCCAAACAGGTACGCGGCCCTGTCCCTGATCACTGGCTGGGAAAAAGTTCCAATAGAACATGGGCGCGCCGCCAAAGGCAGCGTAGGTGACGTTATTCGCGGTGAGGGCGAAAGCGTCGAGCTTGAGGCGAACTTGGCCCGCTGCGAGCTCTGTCTCAGGCGTGCTGTGCCAGTCCGTGCTGCGCAAGTCAGCTTTATTGATCCAGTGTTGCATTCCGCCCATGACCATCTCCTTAAGTCTGGAGCGTTTTGTAACAGGGGGACATGGGTCTGCACAGAGGCTGTTTATACTATCTTCGGACAGCCGGGCTTTCTAGTTTGAGGCCTGCTGCTCTGGCCGCTAGATACAGCTCAACATCAACATAGGTTTGGTCGCCATAGGGGAGGGGCTCTGCGCGGATGCCCGTATCGCAATCGCGAAGTCTTTGGTGGAGCGAACCCATGCTTTGCCATTCAAAACGGTAGGCTGGAAATCCGTTGCCATGGCCCTGACTGATCGTGTCGCCGCGCAGTTTTTGGCCCCAGCTTTGGTTGTGGCATTGGGCGCAAGAGAGATTGAATTGACCGCGCCGCGTGAAGAAATAATCCTCGCCCGCCGATAAATGTTTCGCTGCCTGTCCGATTGTATCTACGTTTATGGGCATCCCGCGCGATTGATGCGCGGTATAGGATGTTAAAGAGAGTAGTTCATCAGACGTATAGGGCAGTTGATCGGCCTGTTGATGATCTTTCCGGCACATGTTGATGCGTCCTTCAAGATTGATCAGCGCGCCGCTGGCAGGGTCAATCTTTGGGAATGTTGCCGCCGCGCCGACGAGCCCGTCTGAATGACAGGAGGAGCAAGACTGCGAGACACCTTGGGTGCTTTCAAACAATCGCTCACCGCGATCGACCCAAAGAAAACCGGGATTGGCGAAGTCATCGTCTTGAAGAGCTTGCGTTTCAGCGGTCAGAAATGAGTATCCCGACACCACGTCTTCTGCATTTATTTCAGGGATTGGATCTGGTCCGGCGCTTTGGCGCCCACATGCAGATATAATAATCAGAGCTGCAAGGGCGATCCGGATCATGTCACTATTATCTCGGCGGAGTCGGACCAGACTTCACCGTGCTGGTGCGTCCATTTAAATGTGATGGTGCCTGTCTTTGTTGCGACCGTGTGGAAGCTCAGAAAAGGGTTCGCTGCGACACCGGGGCCAAAACTTGCTTTGAAGATGACCTCTCCATCATAAGTGCACTCGAACTTTGTGATGATGTCGCGTGCGATGGCTTCGCCGCGTGAGCCGCGGCGATATCCGCTTTCCATCGGATACTGGATGAGCGCCTTCAGCTCAATCACGTCGCCTGAGGCGGCCTTGCTGGGCACAGATAGTCGAATACTAGCCATTCAGGGTCCTACATAATTATACAGGCTGCGAGGGTGACGGTAATTTCAGCCGTGCCGGACCATAGCGATCCGTCACTCATTTCAGCAATAACGTTCAAGATTTGGCTGCCGCCCAAGCGCACTCTTGTGGAAACTTCGGCTTTGCCTGACCGTGGTCCAAGTTCGAAGTCGGCGATGTGGGAGACCGGGTTGCGCGGCGAGAATATGGCGATCCGTTTAACATAGTCGCCACTGGTCATTGGGCTGTCGACATTGATGCTTACGGGGACTGAATAGCCATTTTCAGCGATCGGCGGCACTTTCAAGTTCACTCTCCCAACATTTATGGGCCGATCGCCGAATAGTTTCACCTGAGCCGCGCGCATGTCGTCTTCGGCGGCAAATGCTGGCAGTGGGAGCAAGGCCACCGACACCAAACCCGCGCCGAGCCCTAAGACCCCGCGGCGGCTAAAGTCTGGGTGTTTGTCTGGTTTGCCGATCATTCCTTTAAACCTGCTAAGTAGGCCACCAGATCCTCGACCTCTTGTGCGGTGAGGATAGGGGCATTCTGAAACGCTTCTCCCACCTGATATAGGTCATGTGTGCGGTAGTAGGAAGGCATGACTGTTCCCGGCTTAAACTGATCATAGTCCGCGATGCGCAGGCGCAACTCTCCGGCGCTTAGTCTGTCGCCAACGAATGTTAGGTCAGGACCGAGATTGCCTTGAAACGGCGTGTCTGAATCGACCACCTGATGACAGAGGACACAGTGGCCAGCCTCTCGTGCGTTGAATAGTGTTTGGCCGATCTCTGGACGGCCCAGCAATGTGGTCAACGGTTGAGGGATCGTGTCACCGACGATTTGATCACTGGCGACCAGTTGCGCATCGCTGCGGTTGCACGCTGGCAAGCAGAGCGTAACGAGCGCAATCGCCGGTATCGCCCAGTTCATCCAAACGCCTCTGTCGTGATTGCGTCATACCAAATTTTCGCCTGACGTGCTTCTGCATATCTTATGGACTTATCAGCCGCTAAAGGGCTTAGACCGCCCGCACCCGGAATGCTCGAAAGCCTGCTGTCTGAATTGGAATAGACACCGACGATTGAGACCGCTTAATCAGGCGTCGTGAATGAGTAACAGGTATTGGCAAGTGTCGTCG
>JAQWGO010000140.1 GCA_029238175.1 Henriciella sp.
TTAAAAAATGAATTTAGATTATAATTGAAATAACCGTAACCCCCGCCAAACACCAATACCAAAGTCGCGGCTGGCATAAGCCGCCTAATCCGGCGCTCATAGAACCCAAGCAATGAAATGCCCTGCTCAGAGGCCTGTTGCTTCAACAACCCGCTGGAAATCAAGTACCCTGAAATCACAAAGAATATGTCGACGCCGATATATCCGCCCGGATACGCGCTCGGAAACACATGAAACACTAGCACCATTAATACGGCAAGCGCACGTAAGCCCTGAATATCAGGACGGAAACCCAAACTAATGCTGTCTTGATTACTCATCAAAGCCCCGCAGTCATCGCTCAAATTCTATAGCTTTGGTTGATTGATCGATTTCTATGAGCACAAATTTATGAACCCAAAGAGCGATGGCCCCAAACCATAATATAGTTATAGGTTCAGAGAGTCTTAGCATAAGGTGAAATGCTAGCTTCGCACCGTTATGGTTCAATTGCTCAGAAATGTCGTGATACGCGAAAACATAAGCCACAAAGCTAAGAATCGAACCGCATATCGTTGCTACGCCAATTGAACCAAAGACCCTCAAACGGTCGAACTGTAGCACATGGCGATGTTCGAACTTTTTCAACGATAGAACATGCACAAAACGCAGGCCAACTATTCCAGCTGCAACATACATCAAAACAACCGGAATATCTGACATGAATCCAAGCTGCACGAAGTACGGAACGGGGTATGGTGGCATTTCAGGATAAAAAAATGGGTAGCTTACCCAGTGACCAACATCCCAGATAATTTCTGATGCCTTCAGCACAGCGCTAAACAGCATACTGTATGAAGCGATCAAAATTAAACGAAGAGTAAGCATATCTGATGGTTTCGTATGCCCCTCATTGGGTCAAGGGCGTATTTCAAGCCAAATAATTAGCCAAAATCGAAATTAGCTTGACTCATAATTATCATTTCTGCTAATTAGCAATTATGCCAAATGAAGTCTTCAAAGCCCTCGGTCATCCCCTGCGTCGCCAAGTCATGGACTTGCTGCGCAAAGGCCCGCGCAGTTCAGGTGATCTCGCAGAGGCGTTCGATGCGGCCTGGCCCACGGTCACCCGCCACCTAAACGTCTTGAAAGACGCCGATCTGATCACTGCCGAGCGCCGGGGCACATCTATCATCTACCGCGCAAACACATCCGTCATTGAAGATGCCGTCAGCTCCCTCATGGGCATGCTGGGCAAAGACAATGGCGACGACGACCTGAAGGAGGCCGCAGAATGAAAACCGTCATCAGAAATGGATTAATCGCCACCGCACTCGCACTCGCCATTATGGCGGGCGTCATGATCTGGGCCTATCAAACGCTCCCAGATGGACAGATTCCGCTACATTGGAACGCCGCAGGTGAAGTCGATCGGTGGGGCTCACGCACAGAAGCGCTATGGGCGCTGGCGATTCTGCCGATTGTAACTCTGTTCACCGGCGCCCTGCTCGCTGTGGTTCCAGCGCTCGACCCGCGCAAAATCAACTTAGAGAAAAGCGCGAAAGTCTACGCCGTGGTCTGGATATCAACCATGGCACTCATGACAGCGTTACATGTCGGCATCGCTCAGATGAGCATTTCCGGCGCGAATGGCGGTGAAGCGAATGCCATCGAGTTCGTTCGCTTCGTCATTGCCGGGACAGGCATCCTGTTCGTCTTACTCGGAAACTATCTGCCAAAAACACGTCCGAACTGGTTTCTCGGCATCCGCACGCCTTGGACGCTCTCCAGCGACGACACATGGGAGAAGACCCACCGCGTCGGCGGCCGCTTATTCATGGTGGTTGGCTTTCTTAGCATCATCGCCGCCTTCGTGTTCAACGGCCTAACCCTCGCGCTCATCATGCCAGCCATGACGATCAGCGTCGCCTTATTCTGCGTCATCTATTCATACTTTGTATGGCGCGGCGCGACAGATAAGCTCCTCGGAACAGAACAAATCGTCTAGGCACGTGCCGCTAAAATTCGCCGCCCGATGCGCAAGTTTCGGGTGGCGTCCTCTATCTGGCGAGCTAATCTCGCCTCAAACAGATTGAGGTTCCCATGTCCCAAACCAGCCAAGCCACCCGCGCCGCCGCCTTCAAAGCCCTACACGATGCCCGCGACCTCTTCGTCATTCCAAACCCGTGGGACGCTGGCTCGGCCCGCCTTCTCGCCGGGCTAGGCTTCAAAGCTCTCGCCAGCACGAGTGCGGGTTTCGCTGCCAGTATGGGCCGCCCCGATTACGCGGTAACGCGGGACGAAAAGCTCGCGCACATTCAAACACTGGTTGCGGCAACCGACTTGCCGCTATCTGCAGACCTAGAGAATGGATTCGGCCACTCGCCCGCCGACTGCGACGAGACCATATCGCTCGGCGCTGCGGCTGGTCTCGTTGGTGGCTCCATCGAAGACAACACAGGCGACAGCGATACTCCCCAGTACACGATTGATGCCGCCAAAGACCGCATCGCCGCCGCTGTAGAGGCCACAAACGCCCTGCCCCACCCATTCATGCTAACCGCCCGCGCCGAAAATTATCTGGTCGGCAATCCAGACCTCAGCGATACGATCAAACGCCTGCAAGCCTATCAGGACGCTGGCGCGCATGTCCTCTACGCGCCGGGCCTGCCAACGCTTGACGCGATCAAAACCGTTATCTCAGAAATCGACCGACCGCTAAACGTCCTGTTCGGACCATTCGAAGGCTTCGTCCCCCTCTCAGAGCTCGCAGACCTCGGCGTCACCCGCGTCAGCATCGGCTCCGGCTTCAGCAACCTCGCCTATGGCAGCTTGATCAGCGCCTCAAAAGAACTCCTCGGCGAAGGTACATTCGGGTTCATGAAAAACGCCGCCAGCGGCAGTACTTTGCAGGCGATGATGGATAAGGCTTAGTCAGCGCGACGCTAAAACGCTAGTAAGGTGAAACTATAGGGACGGCTTAGATGGGGCGAGTTTAAGCCGTTCGCCTAACGTCTGATTTCGGTATCGCAGCAGACTTTTGCGAGCGACTTAAAACGCACCAAGAAGGACGTTGGTGATGTCTGCCTACGGGTTGATTGTGGGCACTTCACTTACAAAAGAAGTTCGTTATTGGTACTTTGAATAGAACCGACGGGAGAACGTGCTTTGGGAGCGCATCATTACAAACTCAATGCGATACCTAGTTCGATGCAGATCCCTGTTGACGCAAAGCGACTTGAAGAAGGTGACCACTGGGGCGGTGAGCAACCTCCAACCGCGTTCTTAGACGAATTGAGAACCCTTTTACCCAAAGACACGAGTTGGGGGTGCTGCGAACAGTTTGAATCGGACCGGGAGTGGGGTTCCGATATTCGAATTTGGCACGATGATGAGATCGAAGAGCACCCGATATTCGGTATTGAATTGAGTCTGTCAGCAGGAACTGATGGGGTTTCATTACTGGAGAGCTTTTTAAGTTTGGCGCGGAAGTTTGGCTTGCAATTTTACGCGGCGCAATCAGGAAGGGTTTTGCAGCCTGACCTTGAACGCATTATTCAAGATTTCGAGCAATCAACAGCTTATCGATTTTTATCGAATGCGGAGAGCACGATCCTGGATGCGGCCAAATATACTGAGAAAAAGACTCGCCATCGACCGCTTTGAAGTCGAATGTAGACCTTGGTTAGCGTCCTAAACTCGCACAATCTAAGCGGCTCACCTTATGTCCGCTGTTGACCAAAAGCAGACATCGTGAATGTCCTTTTCAGTGGGTTCCAAGACCCACTTCACCCAAGCACAAGAAAGCGCGGAGCAAGACCTCCGCGCTTTCCCATTGCCCCGCGTGCGTTCCCGCAACCAAAAGGTCGCCTGCAGGGGAACTTTTAACGGTTAGCGATTGCTACCTTTGCGATCCTTAACGTCTTCCTCTTCGGCGACGGCCCGGTCTTCGGCATTGAATTCAATTTCATCGGACTGGCCTTTGCCGTAATCGCGGGCCTTCTTGGCAAGTCGTTGATTGGTGGCGGTCAACTGGTCCTTACTCACGGCCATCTGCTTGCTGCTTGAAACGCCAACCGCGTCGGCATCATCAAACGTCGCAAACTCAGCGCCGAGGAAGACGACTTCCCATCCGCGCTTTTCGGCCCGGTCCAATGCGGCCTTTGCGCCGTCATGCGTCACTTCTTTTGAAGAATTCTCCTGACCATCCGTCATGATCACGATGACCGCCTTATCCGGATTGTCTTTCTCTGCCAGCGTGATTATGCGGTTGATGGCATCAAACAAGGGCGTCATGCCGCGCGGGCTGACTTCATCATCAGTGACTTCAGTCCAATTGCCCGGCTGCACAGCGGTGCGAAGAACGTCGAACTGCAGGCCTTCCTGATAATCAAATACGGCGAGCGTGACAGAGGTATCAAGGTCATCTGCCTCACCCTCCTCAACCTTCCCAACGGCGGCGGCATAAGCATTCACACTGCCCAATGCTTCTTCCCAAATCCCAGACATAGATCCGGTGCGGTCCAGCAAGATGTAAGAGGATACCGACTTAACAATTGGCGTGTCCGCAACCGGTGTGGGCGTAGGCTTGGTCTTCGCGTTCGCGCCAAAGGCCATGGCAGCGGCGGCCACAACGGCCGCGACGGATAGTGTTATGCGTTTCATAGTAATGTCTCCCAGAACGTTTTGTAATGAATACACGTTCCCGCCTAAAAATGGCGCGCCGGGGGCCGCAAATAGGGCCATTTCCGGATCAATTGAGGCAATTATGGACGCCGCGTTCATGTTCGCTTCAAAAAAGTGCGGCCTTGCCAGAAATGTTAGCGCTAACTATTCCTATGAAATGACCATTTCCCGCGCCCTCATCGCCCTCGCCATTCTTCCCATCGCCAGCTGCGTTTCAAGTGCTAACGCGCCCACCACAGACCTTGGCGCTTTATCCCTTCCCGGCGGATACGCGCTTGTCTGGTCTGATGAGTTTGAGACCGATGGCCTGCCAGATACCAGCAAATGGGCCTATGATACCTACCGCAACAAAGATGGCTGGTGGAATGAAGAACTCCAGTATTATAGCGACGCCCGTGCCAAGAATTCACGGGTCGAAGACGGCAACCTGATTATCGAAGCGCATGCTGAAACGCTTGATCCAACGGACTTCAAAGATTGGGGCGACCAGACTTACACCTCCGCGCGCCTCTTCACCAAAGGCAAAGCCGCGTGGCAGTCCGGCTATATGGAAATCCGCGCGAAACTCCCTTGCGGCCGTGGTCTTTGGCCAGCCATATGGACCTTGCCCGAAGACGGCGGCCAGTGGCCAGAAAGCGGCGAAATCGACATCATGGAATATGTCGGCCAGAAGAAAAACGTCTTCCACGCCACCGTCCACACAAAGAAGTATAACCACACAAATGGCAGCCAATTCGGCGCTGAATCAGTCTCCGCGACAGCCTGCGGCGACTATCACACCCACAGCCTACACTGGACCGAAGACCGGATCACAGTCGCCATGGATGGCAAAGCCTACTTCACATACAAGAACATGGGCGAAGGCCAAGACGCCTGGCCATTCGATCGCCCACACCATCTTATCCTAAACGTCGCCGTCGGCGGCTGGGGCGGACAAGAAGGCATCGATGCAGACGCCTTTCCGGCCCGCATGCATGTCGACTATGTCCGGGTCTACCAAAATACCGCAGCCGATCGCCAATAAGTTCGGTCATCTGGGCTTGCACCACACCGCAACCCGCGCCATACGCGCCCAAACCAACCTCACGATGGAGTCGACAATGTCCTCTGCGCCCAAAAAAGTAGTCCTCGCCTATTCCGGGGGGCTCGATACCTCCATCATTCTAAAGTGGTTACAGGTTGAGTTTGGCTGCGAGGTTATCACCTTCACTGCCGATCTTGGCCAAGGTGAAGAGATTGAGCCGGCCCGCGCTAAGGCCATCGCCGCTGGGGTCAAACCCGAAAACGTCTTCATCGAAGATGTCCGCGAAGAGTTCGTGCGCGACTTCGTCTTCCCGATGTTCCGCGCCAATGCCGTCTATGAAGGTGTTTACCTACTCGGTACGTCGATTGCCCGCCCGCTAATCTCTAAGCGCCAGATTGAAATCGCTGACCAGCTCGGCGCTGATGCGGTCTGTCACGGCGCGACCGGCAAGGGCAATGATCAAGTCCGGTTCGAGCTTGGTTATTATGGCCTGAACCCAGATATCAAAGTCATCGCCCCTTGGCGCGACTGGGAGTTTAAATCCC
>JAQWGO010000141.1 GCA_029238175.1 Henriciella sp.
GAAAATTTTGTCTTGATAGCGATTACCGTAATCGCAGAGGATGGTCACGATTGTATGGCCCGGTCCCATATCTTTAGCCAGTCGAACAGCGCCGGCCATGTTGATGCCTGCAGAGCCACCAAGACACAGACCCTCGTATTGGATCATATCATAAATGATCTTCAGCGCTTCAGAATCGTGAACGCGGTAAGCGTAATCGACATCTAGCCCTTCTAGATTGCCAGTGATGCGTCCTTGACCGATACCCTCAGTCATTGAGGTGCCTTCGGACTTTAACTCGCCAGTTTTATAGTACTCGTAAAGCGCTGCGCCACCCGGATCGGCCAAGCCAATCTTGACTTTACCAGCTGACTGTTCCCGCAGTGATTGAGCGGTCCCTGCCAACGTACCGCCAGAGCCCACGGCACAGATGAAGCCATCGACTTTACCCTCGGTTTGAGCCCAAATTTCTGGCCCCATCGTTTCGTAATGCGCTTTACGGTTCGCGGTGTTGTCGAACTGATTGGCCCAAATGGCGCCGTTCGGTACGCTCTCGTTTAGCTCTTCGGCAAGGCGTCCCGAATAGCGGGCGTAGTGATTAGGGTTCGAGTATGGAACAGCATCAACTTCAACGAGCTTGGCGCCGAGATTGCGAACCGCATCTTTCTTTTCTTTGGACTGTGTGCGCGGCATGACAATGACGACTTTGTAGCCGAGCGCTGCGCCGACCATAGCAAGGCCGATACCAGTATTGCCCGCTGTGCCTTCAACGATTGTCCCACCCGGTTTGAGTAGGCCGGCTGCCTCAGCATCCCGAACCATACCCAGAGCAGGGCGGTCCTTTACTGATTGACCCGGATTGAGAAATTCGCATTTGCCCAGAATTTCGCACCCGGTTTCGTCTGAAAGGCGGTTCAGCCTCAAAAGCGGCGTGTTTCCAATAAGATCTAGAACGGAAGTTATCGTGGTCATGTTTGGCCTTTTAGTTTCGAGTGTAGGCTAGGCTGCGCGGCGATGCTTTTCAACTGCCTGTCTTGTGATCCAGATAAGACTTGCACGCGTAACAAGCTACATAAGATACCAATGAGTTTTGCTGAATGAAATCCGACGTCTATCACGCCTTTATGCTCGATCATGCTTCTGGAGCCTTATCCTCGGATATGGCGCTCGCGGCTGAATTACATGTTTTGCTGTGCAACAAGGGCAGAGAGGCAGCGGAATTGTGGCGTATGACTCGCAATGCTTTGTCCGACAAACGGCCCCATGCAAATGATCTGGATCATGAGCGATTGCCCGAAGCTTTGGAGTTATCTGTCGGTGATTTCACAACAGTGCCATGGAAACGCGGCCTGTCTGGGGTTCACTATGCAAAACGGTCCAATGGCAAGCTGATGCGTCTTGATCCTGGCCAATCGGCACCGGAACATAGTCATTCAGCGTTAGAAGCAACGGTTGTTCTGGAGGGCCGGTTTGAAGACGGGCACGGCGTCTTTAAGCGCGGGGACCTCGTTATAGGGCGTCCGGGTTTCCGGCATCGCCCTGCTGCTTATGGTGATCAGATGTGCATTTGTTATGTCGCTCAAGAACCAACCCCATTCTGGAGATTTAGTTGATGGTACGTTTAGTAATGGCCGGGGCTGTTGCGATTGCTTTGTCGATGTCGAGCAGTGCTGACGATGTGGCGCGTCAAGTCTCGCTTCCGACGCCTTGGATTGCAACCGACGGCGCAGTTATTGATTTCACAGTGCTCCGCAAGGGCAAACCGTTTGGAAGCCATGTGCTTACATTTGATCGCGCCGATGATGGCGAACTCACAGTTACGACCGACGTCGATCTTGATGTGAAGTTTGGCCCGATTACCGCGTTTAAGTATCGTTTGGATAGCGTTGAGCGTTGGGTCGATGACCAGCTCGTCTCTTTGAATGGTATATGCAATAATGATGGTAAGAAGGCTAAAGTCTCCGCAGAAGCCGAAGCTGGCATGTTATCTGTCGCAAGCTCAGAGTTTAACGGCGATGTTGCGACAACAATTATTCCGTCTAGTCACTGGAACATTCTTCAGATGTATCAGGACCGAATGATCTCAACGGAGTCTGGTCAATTGCTCGACATCAATGTGGAAACTGTTGGCCGTGATACGGTTATGGTGGGAAACACAGATATCGATGCGACACACTACCGATTAAAGTCGGATATCAATGTCGATCTTTGGTATGATGATCAGTCGCGCTGGGTGAAGCTGACCTTTGAGACTAAAGGTCAAAACATCGAATATGTTTTGAACGAGCTCTACTAGTTCGTTTCAAATGCCGCTTAAAACAAAAGCCCGCCTCAAATCGAGGCGGGCTTTTGTTTTTGGGTGTTTAACCTAAGCTTTCGCGAGCCTGAAATGGCCCACATCGATCCGGCCATTATCGAACCCAGCTTCGCAGTAAGACAAATAAAACCGCCACATCCGGCGAAAGCGCTCGTCAAATCCCATTGGTTCGATCTGGCCCCAGCGCTCTTCAAAATCTTTCGACCAAACGCGCAGCGTCTTTGCGTAGTCTTTGCCGAAATAGTGGGCGTCTTCCAGTTTAAGATTGGCAGATGAAACATGAGACCGCAGCGCCTCTTCGCTTGGCAGCATACCGCCAGGGAAAATGTAGCGTTGGATGAAATCGGCACGTTTGCGATAGTCATCGAAAAGATCATCTTGGATTGTGATAATTTGAAGGGCAGCCTTGCCCTGCGGCTTTAAACACTCTTCAACTTTCGAAAAGTAGCTCGGCCAGTAGCTTTCACCGACAGCTTCGAACATCTCAATTGACGCAACGCCATCATACGGGCCCTTATGGTCTCGGTAGTCTTCGAGCCGAATCTCAACCTTGTCTTCAAGGCCCTGACGTTTCATGCGTGCCATGGCCCAATCACGTTGGGATGGCGAGATCGTCAGGCAAGTGACGTTCGCACCGCGTTCCTTTGCGGCGTATTCAGCAAAGCCGCCCCATCCGCAACCGATTTCCAAGACTGATTTGCCTTCTGACAAACCAATCTCATCAGCAATACGAGCGTATTTCGCTGTTTGTGCTTGCTCAAGAGTCATAGACGGCGTCGCATAGAGCGCTGATGAATATGTCATCGTCTCATCGAGCCATTGGGAATAGAAGTCATTGCCCAGATCATAATGCGCCATGATGTTGCGCTTTGAGCCAGCCTTCGTGTTTCGATTGAACATATGACGGACGCCGTTCATAAGTTTCATCATATAACCGCCAACTGCGAGCTTTCCGGCCGCTTCGAAATTCTCGGAAAAGAATTCAAGGACTGCGGTTAGGTGCGGGGTGGACCATTCTTGATCCATGTAGCTTTCAGCGAAACCAATATCACCACCAGCCATCGCTCGCTTCGCGAAGTTGAAGTTATGAACTTCTACAATAGCGTTGGGGCCTTTGATACCGTGATCAAACAGGACTTTCCGGCCATCGGGTAGATCGAAGCGAATGGTACCGCGGCGCGCCCGTAAAACCATCATGCCGGCAAGACGAAAACTCGCAGGAATACCAGACAATTTTCTGAGCACATCTGGAGAGGCTTTCAGAATACTGGCTTCATGATCAGCTGAGCTATCAATTGTGGTGAAACTCATGCTGCTTTCTCCCGTGTGGAGGTCGCCTCGGGGGCGGCCTTCTCTGTATCTGTGTAAGTTATACGAACATCAGACTGCTTTGGTTTTGAATGATATTTTGCGCCTTTGAGAAGTAGGCGCAGGGCTTGCCAATGTATTGCGAACGTAACGCCTAAGCTCGAAATTGGGCGCCTGATGGCGAGTTTTGCAAAAGCACCATTGGTCGCGTTTTGAGCTTTGGTTTTAATGCTCGCCATATGCGTTTGCTTATCGCCGTGCATCGTTGCCACGATCAGACTGAACTGGTTTGCGTCGTAGCGAAGTGTGAATTGATACTTTCCACTAATGTCGAAGAATGGCGATACGTGAAATTGCTTATCCCCAATATGTCGATTGCGAGATGTGTTCGGTGTAGAGGCCACGTAAGTATGTGTCTCACCAAATGTGTTGTTCACTTCGTACAAGACGCCCGCCAAATTGCCTTGCGGATCATGTCCAAGCCAAATTGAAATCGGTGCGAATTTGTAGAACGCATGACGCGGAAATGTGACGAGGCGCACGGCGCCGCCATTCAGCTCAATGCCCGCGCCTTCAAAGTGCCGATCAGCCCAAAGCCGCAAGTCCTTTGATTTTCGCTCACCATGATCGCTTCGATTGAACGAGAAGAGGTTAGATTTGTCGACACCAAACAGAGCCGACTGAGCCGTCGCTTCGTCTAAGCGATCAACATCTATATCGATTAAAGCCAAGCCGTATTTGAAACGGTGCATGAAGGGCGCTGACCGTTGATGTGTTGTATGGCCTCTAAGCAGGCGAAGGGCAGGGGCTTGTTCCAAACTAAAGTGCTCCGATCGCGACTTTAGCATTTTCTGACACGCCGGTCATGGGTTGGGTTATCTCAACGTTCTCGACTGTCCACGGCACTTGCCCGCCCAGCGATAGGGCGCAAGCGAGGCCAGCTTTTAGTCCATCTTCATGGAAGCCGCTTCCCATCCACGCACCTGCGAGCCAGATATGATCTTTCCCCATATGACGCTTAATCGTCCGAACTGCAGCTTCTGCGGGCGCATCAAACTGAGGATGTTCTTTCACCATTCTTGCAAACGTTAGCTCGGGTGCAGGCGGCGTTTCAGGATTTAGTGTAACAAAGAGCGGCGTCTTCTTGTCGATATTCTGAAGCGTGTTCATCCAGTAGGTTAGGCAAATATCAGGCCCATCTTGTTTCAAGACGTTCCATGCGGCCCAAGCAGCACGCCGAGATGGCATTAAAGCCGGGTCGCGATGAAGGTAGATATCGTTCGGACGATACCGTACAGAGCCTAGCAAGAAACGCATGTCTTCATACGTTTCGTCTAGCAAATCACGGGTCACATCGGAATGTGTTGCCATCATCACTTCGTCATAGACCTCGGTCTTTCCGCCTACTTCTGTGATGCGAACTTGATCGCCAACGGGAGCGACACTTGCAACAGGCGTTGATAGTTTTAGGCGAGCACCAAGCAGTTCTGCGACCCTTGTGACGTAGTTCTTTGAGCCGCCTTTAACGGTGCGCCACAGTGGGCGCTCTTTATGCATTAGCCGATGGTTTTCAAAGAATTGAAAGAAGCTTTTAGCTGGGTAATCCATCATCTCGGCCTCAGGTGTTGACCAAATTGCGCCGCCCATGGGTAGAATATAATTATCCAAGAACGTTTGATCGAAATCATGCTTCTTCAACCAAAAGCCGAGCGAAATGTCGTCGATTTTGCCGCTGGTTAGTTCCTCGCGTGCAAGGTCGTTAAACCTCAAGATCGTGGGCCAGAACTTATGAAATTTGGGACTAAATAGGTTACGGCGCTGAGCAAATAGCCCATTGAGTGTTGAGGCCCAAGTAAACCCTTCCGGATTATCAACCGCGAAGCTCATATCGCTCTTCTCAGTTTCTACACCAAGCGCGTCGAAAAATCCGATCAAGTTCGGGTAATTCAATCCATTATAGACGATGAACCCAACATCGACATCGATGTTGTTTCCCGCATAATCAACGCTCATCGTGTGCGCATGTCCGCCGGGGCGATCCTCAGCTTCATAGACCGTTATATCCGCTGTGTCCTTCAAGGCGTAGGCGGCGCCCATGCCTGAGATTCCTGATCCGATGATAGCAATACGTTTCATGCGGCGTCTCTTCTTTCTTTGAGTATATCATAAGCGTCTAGGGCGCGTTGGCGGCCCTCTTTATGGTCGACGATGGGATGGGGATAGGTCTCTCCCAGCTTCACGCCAGCGGCATGAAGAATGAGAGGACCGGCCTCCCAAGGTTGGTAGAGGAACTTGTGGGGCAATCGCGCCAATTCAGGGCACCATTTACGGACATAGTCGCCGCTCTCATCAAATTTCTCACCTTGGGTGATTGGGTTGAAAACGCGAAAGTATGGCGCTGCATCAGCGCCCGATCCGGCGGTCCATTGCCAACTTGCGCTATTTGCGGCGGGATCAGCATCTACAAGCGTATCCCAGAACCAGTCTTCACCGTGAGACCAATGGAGCAGGAGATGCTTTGTCAGGAATGAGGCGACGATCATACGAACACGGTTGTGCATCCAGCCTATGGCCCAAAGTTGGCGCATCCCCGCATCAACAATCGGGTATCCCGTCTGACCTTGCTGCCAGGCCTTCAGACCCGCTTCATCTTCGCGCCAAGGCATTGCGTTGAAAGCAGGTTTATAGTTTTCGGTCGCTAGCTCAGGGTTGTGGTAGAGTAATACATACGAGAATTCGCGCCATACAACCTCAGACAAGAACGTCATCGCGTTGGCTTGATTGGCATCTCCGGCTTCAATTTTTGCTTGTGTTGCGCGCCATATTTGTGCCGGCCCAATCTCTCCGAAAGCGAGATGAGGCGACAGCCCTGACGTACCCTTTTCAAGGTCGGGACGGTTGCGGTGATCCTTATACTCAGAGACCGGACCGCTGATGAAGGCCTGCAATCGTTGCGCTGCACCTTCTTCGCCGGGCAACCACTTTGGTCCAAACTCAGTAGACCAGTCGGGCTTCGTTGGATGTAGCCCCCAATCTTCGATGTTCTCTGTTTCGATCTTGGGCACACTTTTTAGCTGTGTCGGCGCGCCTAATTCTGCGGAGGGCTGGTAGTTGGCCTGCACCGATTTCCAATACGGTGTGAAGACTTTGTAGTAACCGCCGCTGCCGGTTTTCTGTGTCCAAGGCTCTGTCAGCAGCGAACCGTTATAACTCTCTGCGCCAAGGCCTTGCTGTTTCAAGCTCTGTTTAATGTCACTGTCGATATCTCGGCCAGCTTGATCGTAGCGTCTATTCCAAAAAACGGCGTTTGCGCCCGTCTGAGAAACAATTTCGTCGAGTGTTTCACGCGCCAAGCCCCGTTTGAACAAGAGCTGCCCGCCTATATCTTCGATGCTTTCGCGGAGACGCTTCAGGGATTTATCAAGCCACCATTGGCTTGCGCCGCCCATTGGACGAAGAGTGCTGTCCGTTTCAAGAATATAGAGGCAAACGACCGGCGCTCCTGTCTGGATAGCCGCATTTAGCGCTGGATTATCGTGTAACCGCAAGTCACGGCGGAACCACATAATTACAGGGGATTTAGCAGGGTCGGAAATTGGAACAGCTCCACGCGTATTAAGTGTATGGTCTTGTTACGGATAGGCTTTCTGATTGGATGATAAAAAATGCATCAATGCGGTGCAGCGCGGTCTTTGAACCAAGACCAAGAGACTATATACGGTTCAGCAAGACACGAAAGAAATTCTAATGCCTGATTCAATGCCTCTAACGCCCAATGCTGTTGTTGAAGTTATCGGTCCACAAAAAACCGTTCGCATCGGGAACGAACTCCCGGTCGCGTTTTTGGCGGGCCCATGCGCGATGGAAGGCCGGGATCACGCTTTGTATATGGCTGACAATCTCAAGCAAATTTCAGAGAAGCTTGGTGTGGGTCTGATCTATAAGACAAGCTACGATAAAGCGAACCGGACAAGTATTTCTGGTTATCGCGGACTTCCAATTGATGAGGCGATGCGAGTCTTTGAAGATGTTCGCAATGCTACAGGCTTGCCAGTGGTCACGGATGTCCACACCGAAGAACAGTGCGCTATCGCTGGCGAAGTTGTCGATGTGTTGCAAATCCCCGCTTATCTTTGCCGTCAGACCGATTTGCTGTTGGCCGCAGCTAAAACAGGCAAAGCGATCAATGTAAAAAAGGGGCAGTTCCTTGCCCCTTGGGACATGAAGAACGTTATCCAAAAAGTTGTCGCGGGCGGCAATCCAAACGTCATGGCGTGTGAGCGTGGTGTCAGCTTCGGCTACAATACGTTGGTCACAGATATGCGCGCGCTTCCTGAGATGCGTTCGATCGGTTGCCCCGTTGTGTTTGACGCGACCCACTCAGTTCAGCAGCCGGGTGGTAAAGGATCATCATCCGGCGGTCAGCGTGAAATGGTGCCTGTGCTCGCAGCAGGGGCGTCGGCCATCGGTATTGCTGCCGTGTTCATGGAGGTTCACCAGGACCCGGATACTGCGCCGTCTGATGGGGCCAATATGGTGCGTCTGGACCAAGCTGAAAAGCTTATCTCACGGATCATGGCCTATGATGCATTGGCGAAGAAGTTTGCACGCGAAGACGCATAGCTAGTCAGTCGGAATAAACGTGTTTAGGGCTGGCGTATGACAAAGACAGTAATCTGTATGAAGTGGGGTGAGCGGTATCCTGCTCACTTTGCAAATCGCCTTTACAATATGGTGCGCCGTAATGTGACGGGCGATTTACGCTTTGTTTGTTTTACCGACGACAAAACGGGTTTGTTGCCAGAGGTGGAGTATCAGCCGCTTCCCCCGATCACAGGTTTGCCGGAGCGCTGGAAATGGTATCCGTGGCGGAAGATTTCGCTGTGGCAAGCCGGGCTTGGTAATCTCGAGGGTGAAGTTCTGTTTTTGGATGTCGATCTGATCGTTACCGGCAACATGGACCCATTCTGGGACTTCAACCCTGGCAAGATGTGTATCGCCGAGAACTGGACTCAAAAGGGCGAGGGGATTGGTAATACATCAGTCTATAAGTGGACCATTGGCGAACATACCGAAATCTTCGAGAAATATGAGCGTGACAGCGCGCCAATCCATGCTGAGTTCAGGGCGAGCCAGCAATATGTCTCCTCGATGATTCCAGATAAGATTTATTGGCCTGAAGAATGGTGCGTCAGTTTTAAGCATTCGCTGATGCCGAAATTCCCTTTGAATTGGTTTCAAACGCCTAAGCTGCCATCCGAAACCAAGATCGTGGCATTTACCGGTCGCCCAGACCCAGACGAGGCCCGTGATGGCAAGTGGCAAGCGCCTTGGCACAAGAAAATCTACAAGCACGTCAAACCAACACCTTGGATCGCCGAACATTGGCGGTAGCGCCGGATAATACATCTGCTCGGGATGCTGCTATGGCATTAATGAGCCAATACGGCGAGGACGCTGAAGTGATTGCGACATTGCGCGCGGCTGAAGTGGCCGCAATGGGCGACGTTGACGCCCTAGCGCATTGGGATGCTGTGATAGCTTTTATCGAAAGCGGCCCTGACAGCGCTAATCTCAATTAACGCGCTTGTGATTGGCGCGTGCTCTATTTTTTGAATAAGGGACAGCATGGCCTACACCACTGACTCCGCTGAAAAGTTTCAAGACCCTACGACGACCGCCAAAGGCGAGACCCGGGCTCATGTATCCTACAATGGCACCAAGACGCTTTGGTTTAATACCGGGACGTTGTGCAATATCGCTTGCGAGAACTGCTATATTGAAAGCTCTCCGTCGAATGACCGGCTCGCCTATCTTACTCTAGCGGATGTCGTGCCGTTTCTGGATGAGCTTTCAGAGGCTGGCGAAAGCGATTGTGAGATTGGGTTTACAGGCGGTGAGCCTTTCATGGCCCCTGAAATTATCGCTATTCTTGATGAAGTTCTTTCCCGTGGCTTTTCGGTGCTAATGCTGACGAATGCGATGCAGCCAATGATGCGTCCCCGCATCAAGGGTGGATTGATGGATTTGAACGAGCGTTTTGGTGATCGCCTGACGATGCGTGTTAGTCTTGATCACTACACGTCGCGGCTTCATGATTCAGAGCGCGGTATGGGCGCTTTCCGTCTAACGGTAGAAGGATTGACCTGGCTGGCTGAAAATAAATTCAAAGTCGATTTGGCTGGTCGCACAATGTGGGATGAGGCTGAAGCAGAGGCGCGGCTCGGCTATGGCGAGTTGATCAAAACAGTCGGTCTAGAGATTGATCCCTCCGATACTTCCCAGCTCGTTCTGTTTCCCGAAATGGAAACCAAAAGCGATCCACCAGAAATAACCGTCGATTGCTGGGGTATTCTGAATGTTTCGCCAGACGATCAGATGTGCGCTAGTCAGCGTATGGTCGTTCGCCGGCGCGGCGCCGAAAAAGCAACCGTCGTGGCTTGTACGCTACTGCCCTATGATGAGCGCTTCGATCTGGGTGAAACATTAAAAGAGGCGCGGACTGATGTTGCGCTGAACCATCCATATTGTGCAAGTTTCTGTGTTTTGGGCGGTGGTAGCTGCTCGGCATAACTTGCTTTGTGACGTAGCATTAGTGACCGGGATTATGCTGGCCGACATAATTGGGTTTGTTACTTTGCGGCTGATCAGGCTTGTAGAGCACTTACAAAGAGGACCTAAAAGGCCTCATCCTTGTCGTGGAGCCTTTTTTTCTTTTGCTGTTTTAAGGCCCGAGTATCGCGGTTGATCAACCTCAACTTGAGCGATCGCGGTCACCTTCAAATGATCAAGTAGGCCCGGTGTGTTGATGCTGAACGTACCGCTATGAATTCGGCTTGATAATTCTCTATTGAGGTCGTCGAGGTCA
>JAQWGO010000152.1 GCA_029238175.1 Henriciella sp.
CTGTTGAGGTTGCTGGCAAGAAGAAGAAATTCACCTGCAAATGGCTGCATATGTGCAGTTGTTATTACAAATATGAAGAAGGCTACACGCCCGATTTTGCTGGCCGTGATGACTTCAAAGGTGAGTTCATTCACCCGCAGCTTTGGCCCGAAGATCTGGACTATTCCGGTAAGAAGGTTGTCATCATTGGCTCTGGCGCCACGGCGATGACCCTTGTTCCTGCGATGACGGATAAGGCTGATCACGTGACCATGCTGCAGCGGTCACCGACATATGTTGTTTCGCGCCCTGCTGAAGACAAAGCGGCCAATTTTATGCGCAAGATTATGCCGCATAAGATGGCGTACGGGATTACGCGTTGGAGAAACGTTCTATTACAGCTATTTTTCTATAATCAGACACGGATACGCCCGGAGAAGATTAAAGAGAAAATGCTCCACATGGTCCGCGAAGAGCTTGGGCCAGATATTGATGTCGATAAGCATTTCACGCCGACTTATAATCCGTGGGACCAGCGGCTGTGTTTGGTGCCGGACAGCGATCTGTTCGTCGCGCTGAAAGAGAAAAAAGCGTCGGTGGTCACCGATCATATTGATCACTTCACGAAGACCGGGATCAAGTTGAAATCTGGCGAAGAGGTTGAGGCGGACATTATTGTCTCTGCGACCGGATTGGATTTGCAGTTCCTTGGCGGGATGAATGTCTCTGTCGATGGGAAGAAAATGAACCCGAATGATTTGCTAAATTATCGCGGATCTATGGTGTCTGGGATTCCAAACATGAGTAACGTGTTTGGGTATACGAATGCGAGTTGGACGCTTCGGGCTGATCTGATCAGCGAGTATATGTGCAAAGTTCTCAACCATATGGACCGAGAGAATTATGTCGAAGCGCGCCCGGTCGCTGTGGGTGTTGAGGCAGATTCCGACTTTTTGGACTTTGAGTCCGGATATGTTCAGCGCGCGATGGATCGTTTCCCTAAGCGTGGCAAAGAAGCGCCTTGGATTATTACGCAGAACTATGCCCGCGATATTTTCATGATGCGATATGGTAAGGTTGAGGACGGCGCGCTGATCTTTAGACGCGCGCATGAAACCGTTGATGATGTGGTTGGTGCAGCAGCAATTGCTGCGGAATAGCGTTTATTGCACATAGATGCATAATTCAATCTTGAACCCACGTGCGCAACCGCGTATGTGGGGCGCTTAATGCAGCCTTAGCTCAGTTGGTTAGAGCGCCGGTTTGTGGAACCGGAGGTCCTTGGTTCGAACCCAAGAGGCTGTACCATTATTTCCCCCACAGTTAAAAAATCTGACGACTATATAGAGCATGGCCAGTAGGCCCGCGTGCTCATTAGGGCCGAGCCTATTTATCCGGTGAACTTACCTGAGCGTGGGAAGCCTTTCATAACGGTTTTCCCTGCTTGGGCGCGTTTGCCGAGCCAGTCTTTCCATTCTGGGAAACCGCGCATACGGCCCGCGCTGTCGGTGACAATTAAACCATCTTCGCCGTCAAATACGATGACGTCGCCGAGTTTATCTGTGCCGCGATAATTTTGGAGCTTATTGCCCTTACCGCGCGCCATTTCAGGCAGTTCGTCGAGCGGGAAGATTAGCAGTTTCTTGTTGGTACCTATGACGGCGACATGATCACCGCGCACCACGTCGCAGATTTGCAGAGTGGATCCAGTTGGGACGTTCACAGCAGATTTACCTGCCTTGCGATTGGACTCGAGCTCGCTTTCCTGAACGATGAAGCCATAGCCTGCGCTTGAGGCAACGATACGTTTTCGGCTTGGGATGAGTTTGAACATGCCGACAATCTCAACGCTGTCTTCAAGATCGATTGAAATACGGATTGGTTCACCGTGGCCCCGTCCGCCTGGCAAACTATCGCAGCCGAGCGTGAAGGCACGGCCATCACTGGCCATTAGGATAAGCTTGTCTGTTGTGTAGACTTCTTCTGACAGGAGCAGACTGTCGCCATCTTTGAATTTGGCGCTGTCTAGATCAATTCCGTGTCCTTTCATGCCGCGTATCCACCCCATTGAGGATAGGACAACCGTTACCGGTTCCTTGGGCATTGAAGCTTCGAGGGCGGCGTCGACGTCGATGACAGGCGCCTCGCCAAACTTAGCACGGCGGCGACCAAGGTCAGATTCGGGTGAGAAGACTTCACGCGCGGCGCGGAGCTCTTTCTTGACCTTTGTCCATTGGCGGTTTTCAGAGCCGAGGAGCGCGATAATCTCGCTACGCTCTTCGGTGAGTTTGTCATGCTCGCCGCGGATTTCCATTTCTTCGAGTTTCCGCAATGCGCGTAAACGAAGGTTCAGAACGGCTTCGGCTTGAATTTCTGTGATGCCAAAACGCTGCATCATCACGTCTTTTGGATGGTCTTCCTCACGAATGATGCGGATGACTTCATCAATATTGAGATAGGCAATCAAGTAGCCATCGAGAAGGTGCAGGCGTTTCTCAATCTTATCGAGGCGGAACTGCGAGCTGCGAATCAAAACTTCGCGGCGATGATCAAGGTAGGCCTTCAGAACGGCCTTCAGGCCCATAACTTGAGGTGCACCTTTGTGCAGGACGTTCAAGTTCAAGCTAAAACGGTTTTCCAGATCGCAAACCTTGAACAGGCTTTCCATCAAGACTTCTGGTTCGATCGTTTTTGATCGCGGTTCCAGAACGAGGCGAATATCTTCGGCACTTTCATCACGGACGTCAGCGAGCAACGGCGCTTTCTTCGTCTCAAGTAGATCAGCAAGGCGTTCGACCAGTTTGGATTTCTGTACCTGATACGGGATTTCGGTGACGACGATCTGCCATGTGCCCCGGCCAAGATCTTCGACTTCGTACTTGGCACGCATACGGAAGGAGCCGCGCCCTGTTTCGTATGACTGAAGAATAGATTCCGGCGTTTCAACGATGAGGCCGCCGGTTGGGAAGTCCGGTCCCGGCATAACTACCAGAAGCTCAGCCGTCGTTGCAGTCTTGCGATCAACCAGGATTAAAGCGGCATCGATGACTTCAGCGACGTTGTGGGGTGGAATGCTGGTTGCCATGCCAACGGCAATACCCGACGCACCGTTAGCAAGCAGATTTGGAAAGCCAGCGGGCAGAACGACAGGCTCTGTATCATTCTCATCATAGGTTGGTTTGAAGTCGACAGCATCTTCGGTAAGGCCTTCGAGAAGCAGCGAAGCTGCCTCTGTCATACGGCTTTCAGTGTAACGCATGGCCGCCGCACTGTCGCCGTCAATATTACCAAAGTTGCCTTGGCCATCGACAAGCGGATAGCGAACAGAAAAGTCCTGCGCGAGGCGGACCATTGTGTCATAGATCGAGGCGTCGCCGTGCGGGTGATAGTTACCCATGACTTCACCGACCACTTTCGCACATTTGCGATAGCCGCCTTCTGGGTTCAGCTTCAGCTCACGCATGCCGTAGAGAATGCGTCTTTGCACAGGCTTCAAGCCGTCGCGAACATCGGGCAGGGCGCGTGAAGTGATCGTTGAGAGCGCATAGGCAAGGTAACGCTTGGTCAGCGCCTCGCTGAGCGGTTCGTTGATGATACGGTCGTCTTCTGGTTCCATGATATCAGACATGGGGGCCCCTGCAGTTCTTGGTCTGGCGTAGAATCACCTGACTCTTATACAGGTTAACAGAAAGCGCTATTTCGTTAACGAAGGAAGAACATGCGGCACTGGAAGCTGATTTTATTGGGTTTAGCTGTGATTGGAGCGGGATATCTGCTGCATCGCTACTTACCGTCGCAGCATAATCCGTTTCGGGCGCCGGATTTGACCGAGCCGATTGGGCTGGCGACTTATGGCAAACTCACGGATCTGAAATATGAGGCGGCGCTTTGTAAGGAGAAGCGGATCGAGGCTGGTGTTGAGTTTACCGTGTTAGCGGCGGACGGCGCAGAATCGTCTTGCCCTTTGCAGGAGACGCTGAGCTTGAAGAAGTCGCTGACGCCCTACAATGCAGCACCGTTGCGCATGACGTGCCATCAGATGGCGGCTTTGCATGTTTGGGAGCGTCAGGTGCTGCGCCCGCAAGCGGAGAAGATTTTTGGCTCACCGCTACGGCAGATCGAGACGTACGGTTCGTTTAGTTGCCGGAACATCGCTGGCACGCGCACGCGAAGTCAGCATTCATATGCCAATGCGATTGATATTTCGGGTTTCGTTTTGGAGGACGGTCGGCGTATCAGTGTTAAGGATCACTGGCGCGAGAGAAGCGACTTTGGACGATATTTAGCCAAAGCGCATAAGGGCAGTTGCCGCCTATTTTCTGTGACACTTGGCCCAGATTATAACACCGCCCATGCTGATCATTTTCATGTCGACATGGGCAGCGCTGAAACCTGTAAATAAGGCTTAGTTAGCGTGACAAATATAGCCGTCTTCGGTGACTTCTTTGACTCGGCCTTCGCCGCCGCAAACGCGGAGCGCAGTCTCTGTGTTGATCGCGATTTCGTCGAGGTCGCTATGACCGTCATCTGAAACGTGGATACAGCCCGTTAGTGCGAGCATGGTGATGGCAATGCCACCAATGGATAGTGCTTTTTTCATATCAGCCTCTTCAAGCTTTGTTGCCGCTCTACCCCTGAACACGTTGTCTGTGTGGTAGGTCGCGCCTGAACGCAAGTTGAATGAGCTAGCTTGTGGCCAAAATTTTCGTAATTAAGCGCTGGCGGCTTTCCGGAAGAGGTTTGTGAACAGCGGCGAAGAGGCGGCGTTCTAGGAAATAGCCGGTCAGGTCCAAGGCGTTGGCGACATCATCGCTTAACGATGGCGCGCTGCTGTCGATTAGGAAGCCGGGTAGGGGAAACAGCCGGTCGACATAGTCTTCGGCTTCTGACCCTTTTACGGCGCGGCCCGTATTTGGTGAGACGTGGGTTAGCCCGTCATTCGCACCAGATAGGGCGCATCGATCAAGGTCGAGCCCGAAACCAAGCGCTGACAGTAGCCCCAATTCCCAGCGCGCATAAAGCGCTGGCCAGACAGGCCAATTGTCCAGCGTATCAAGGATAAGTGTGGTCGGGCTGAATAGCGCAGAACCTGCATCGTCACCTTCATCCACAGCCCCGCGTAGAATAGAGGTTACGGTCGTTATGGCTGCAAGGGCATTTGCATCGTCTAAATGGCGAGAGGCGCGGCTGGTTGAGACCTCTGCAACTTCAAACCGGCCAAGTTGTTCTTCTAAACGTCCTGTCCATGCCAGATCGATTGTATTGCCGGGTTCAAATTGTGGGCGCTTTTTGCGGCTGGCTCCGCCATAGATCAGACCTGAGCGTCTGCCCTTTGTGGCGGTAAGAACATCCAGAATGAGGCCGCTTTCGCCGAACCTGCGCCCGGCGAGAATGATGGCTTCGTCACGCCACTGCATGATGTGTCTCTCTAGACATCAAACTCCAGACCGAATGCGGTATAGGCTTCGCGGCGTTCCATCCATTTTGGATCGACTTTAACGAACAAGATCAGGTGGACGGTCTGTCCCAGCATCTCTGTCAGGTCTTCACGGGCAGCTTTACCGATTTGTTTGATCGTTGCGCCGCCTTTGCCGAGGACCATCCCCTTATGCTGTTCACGTGCGATGATAATGGCTTGGCGGATTTTTACCGCGCCATTGTCAAACGGTTCCCAACTCTCAGTTTCGACCATGAGCTGGTAGGGCAGTTCCTGATGTAGGCGGAGCATCAGTTTTTCGCGTGTCACTTCGGCAGCAAGCAGACGCATTGGCAGGTCAGCCGTCTGCTCAGGTGGATACATTGCCGGGCCTTCAGGCATGCGGCTAGCGAGCACCGAGGCAAGGCGCTTTACGCCATCGCCATTGAGCGCGGAGAGCATAAACATCTCTTCGTAAACGTCGGCCTCTTTAAGTTCGGCCATAATCGGCAGGACTTGCTCGTGTGGGAAGAGGTCGATTTTATTGAGCGCGAGGAAGGCTTTGCGGCCTGTTTCCTTTAGCGTCATCATCACCCGGCGGTCGTCTTCGACCGATAAACGCTCAGCGCCGCTTGCTTTGTCTTCGGCGACAGCCACCCACGCAGCAGCGTCGATGAGGTGTACAACAGCGTCAGCTTCATCAGCGCCAGACCAAGCCGATTTCACCATTGCGCGGTCGAGCCGTTTCTTGGCGCGGAAGATACCGGGGGTGTCGACGAGAACAATTTGGGCATCATCGGAATGGGCGACGCCGCAAACCGGAAAGCGTGTGGTTTGAACTTTGTGAGTTACGATCGCAACTTTGGTCCCAACGAGCCGATTGACGAGCGTTGATTTGCCCGCGTTCGGTGCGCCGATAATGGCGGTGAAGCCAGCGCGCTTGATATCAGCAATATTTGGGATCGAAGAGGCTGGCTCTTCTGGGGTGGTCTCTTCGATGGACGGCGTATCAGTCATGTTTTTCCAGTATTTCCAGCAGAGCAGCGGCAGCGGCCTTTTCTGCATCCTGCTTATTGCCACCTTCAGCGGTAGCGGTTCCGCGTCCGTCTACCTCAACTTGCACCGTAAAGACAGGGGCGTGTGGCGGTCCGCTCTGTGAAACGGTCGAATAGACGGCGTATCCGGTCTGGTTCGCCCCGCACCAGTCGCTGAGACGAGTCTTGGGGTTCTCTTCAGGTTCAGTGGCGGTCTTTGTGAGTGTGTCAAATATCCAGCATTTTTTGATGAACTTCTCGGCTGCATCAATCCCGCCATCATTGTAGATCGCGGCGATCAGCGCTTCGACGGCATCGCCAACGGCTTTGTCATAGTTGCGGTTCGTATTCGACTTCATGGAGGCATCCATGAAAAGATAATCGCGCAAATTGAACTGATTGCCCACCGCTGCGCAGGTTGGCCCGCTGACCAAGTGGTGGAACAGCTTGGTCATGAAACCTTCGCGTTCTTTTGGGTATTTGTTGATTAGGACCTCTGCCATGATGAGGCCGAGGACGCGGTCACCAAGGAATTCCAAGCGCTGGTTTGAGAATGTCGCGCCGCCGCCGAAATCGTCGATCAAGCTAGGATGAGTGAGCGCGCGCGTTAGGATAGTTTCGTCTTTGAAGCGGTAGCCAATTGCCGTTTCCAGCTCTTTACGTTGCTCGTGACTAAGTATTGGCCGAGACTTGGCTTTGGCACTCGCGCGCTGACGTGTTCGTTTTGGACGGTTGGGGCGTTTCATATCGGTAGCGCTTCGATGATGACTTGCGCTTCAGCCCATGGATGATCATCGGTCATGGTCAGATGGACGTGGGCTTTATGCCCTTCAGGCATCAGCTCTGCGAGACGTTTTTCAGCGCCCTCGGTGAGTTTCAGTGTTGGCTTGCCAGACGGGAGATTGATCACTTCTATCATTTTCCAATGAACGCCGCGCCGGGGGACGCCTGTGCCGAGGGCTTTGGCGCAAGCTTCTTTGGCGGCGAAACGTTTGGCATAGGTCTCGGCTGTGCGCATGCGTTTGCGCGCCTTGGCAATTTCGCCTGCCGTGAAGCAACGTTTCTCAAACTTTTCTCCGAACCGGTCGAGAGAGCCTTGAATACGTT
>JAQWGO010000158.1 GCA_029238175.1 Henriciella sp.
AGTGTAGTGTTTATTCGAGGCAAGTTTGCTGTCAAGATAAAGGAGGCGATTTTGTCTGCGTCAAAAACCCGAATCTATTTTCAACTCCAAAGGGCCGCCCATCGATTGAAAGTCGAAGCAGATTCAGTTTTGGCTGAAGCTGGAGGCCTGACCACAGCTCAAGCGGCCATCATGTCAATCATCGCCAAAGATGGACCAGTTGCGCAAAAATATATCGCTGAGAAATTATCACAGCGCGAAAGCGCCATCACAGCGATGGCCGCGCGATTATTGAAAGCTGGCTATATAACGAAAATACGGTCGCAAGCTGATGCCCGCGCGTGGGAATTAGAAGTAACTGATGCGGGCTGCCAAGCGCTTGACGGCATACAAAAGCAATTCGCGAAATTAAACGCGAAACTTGATGACAAGATTGATCACAGTGAAATGCAGCGCCTCGCCTCCAGCTTAGACAAGATTATCCAAGCTATGGATAGCTGAACCAGCTAACCAACCGCCCCGTCACCGAGCGCCAACAACGTAAACTTCAATAGACGTTAAACCTAACGACATTGCCGCTATGATTTTGGACCTAGCGTCGACTTCGTCATTTCCCCAGAAATTTCCCAGCCGAGGCTCTCATAAATCGGGCGGGCAACCTGTGTTGGATGCAAAATACTGTAGTGAACACCGCGGTCTATGAATTCCTGATCCGCCGACAGCATGAGTTCTTTCGCAATGCCTTTATGCCGATATTCAGGTTCAACATAAAGGTTCAAAACGTATCCTCGATGGCACTCTAGAGGATGCGCTGGATGAGGTGGCCAGTAGATCGTCATCAAGCCAATAGAAGCGATTGGCGCGTTATTATCCGTCATCACAAAGCCATAATAGGACCCGGATCCAAGGTGCCCCTTCAACCAAGCTCGAAACGGCTCAGCCATGGCTAATACTCGTGCCTTGTCTTTTCCGGACTCAAGAAACATCCGCTCTCGATGGTCACAAATCAAGTTCGCATCTGATGCGCGTATTTTGCGTCTATCATACATGTTTGGCGGTTCTCACACTGACGAAGCGATATTCAGTTTGCACTCATTACGAGGCACCAAAATAGAAGGCCACAAAATAATGAAGCTGCATTTTGAATATATCACGTCAAATAATCGACGCAGCACTATCCGCCGCGCCGATTCAGTTTTGAACTATTCCCAGCCGCAAGTTTGGCCTTGGTTCTGCTCTTTTAGATAGGCGGTTAGCGGTGCGAAATATTCAGTGATCGCGCTGCCATCCATCTGACGTGTACCGGTGAAGGCTTCCAACGCGTCTGGCCAAGGCTTGCTTGCGCCAAGTTCCATCATCGCGCGGAAATTCGCACCAACTTCAGCATTGTCATAGATTGAACAGCGGTGCAGCGGGCCTTCCCATCCGGCCTGCTCACAAGCCGCTTTATGGAACTGGAACTGCATCACATATGACAGGAAATAGCGCAGGTACGGCGTATTGCCCGGAATGTGATACTTCGCACCCGGATCAAACGCATCGGATGGGCGCGCGCCCGGCGGTACAATGCCCTGATACTTCGTACGGGTTTCCCACCATGCATCATTGTAGCGCTCAACCGGGGTTGTGCCGTCCAGAACGTCCCAGCGCCAGCTATCCACCGTCACCGCAAATGGCAGGAACGCGATCTTATCCAGCGCCGTGTTCATCAGCAGGCCGAGGTCAGCCTCCGCAGGCGGCACCTCATCAATCAAGCCAATCGCTTTAAGGTATTCCGGTGTAATCGACAGCGCGATAAAGTCCCCAATCGCTTCATGGAAGCCATCATTCGCGCCATTCTTATGCAGGAAGTCCTGCTCTTTATACGCCCGCTGGTAGTAGTTGTGGCCCAGCTCATGGTGCACAGTTTGGAAGTCTTCTGAATTGACCTCAGTACACATTTTGATGCGGATATCGTCGGCATTGTCCAGATCCCAAGCCGAGGCATGGCACACCACTTCGCGGTCACGCGGACGGGTAATCTGGCTACGCTCCCAGAATGTCTCTGGCAGTGGCTCAAACCCCAGCGATGAGAAGAATTGCTCACCCGTTTTGACCATTTGTAGCGGATCATAACCTTCAGCGACCAAGCGCTCGGTTACATCATAGCCCGGGTCAGCCGCTGGCGGCGCAACTAACGGATAGATCGCTGACCAACCTTGAGACCACATATTACCCAGCAGGTCGGCGCGGATCGGTCCATTGGCCGGTTGAACTTCATCGCCGTATTCGGCGTTCAGCTCGCTGCGGACATAGCAATGCAAGTCTTCGTAAAGCGGCTCAACTTGCGTCCACAGGCGATCGACTTCGACACGCATATCCTCTGGCGGCATATCATAATTGGATAACCACATGTCGGCGAGATTTTCGAAGCCTAGCTCATTTGCGCCCTCATTGGCGATCTCAACCATGCGGCCATAATCATCGCGCATTGGTGGGGACACTGTGCGCCAGCCTTCCCAAACCGCTTTCAACTCTGCCGGGTCGCGCGACGTTTCGATAATGGTGGATAACTGATCTAGCGTCAGATCCTCACCCTTATAGTTGAACGTGCCTGTCGCGTAGGTCGAATCAAGGCCTGTCGTTATGTTAGATAACTCCTCAGCGGCCCCATCCTTCGATGGCGCTGGAAGCACGATCCCAGAACGCAGAATTTGAAACTTGCGCGCAAGATCATCCGGCAGGTCAACGCCTTCAAATTGCTTCGTACCATTGGCAAGATCAACGGCCAGCGTCGTATATTCCGCGCCCGCTTTCGCAGCTAACCAACTGGTGTCAAAGGTAATATTTGTGGCTTGGTTCCAATAGACACGGCCAACATACTCGCTTGTCTCGGCAAGTTGAGCTTCCGCATCCTCGATATAGGCACGCGCGCCATCGACCGTTTTATCATAAGTCGCGGCCACGCCGGTATCGGCAGGGTTGGTGGCATTGGCATTACAACCCGCCAGCATCAGGGCGGCAATCGCAGCACCCGTCATCAGTTTCAAAGTCATTGGCTTCTCCCGTAGCATACACACAGGGGCCAGAAACTCTGGTTTCAGCCCTGTTTATAGCGACAGGGAAACGCGAACTTGAACGCCAGTCAATGCGTTACTTACAAATGCAACAACCAAAGCGGTCAAATTAGATTAGTTGGCGAGCATCAACCAAGCGCGCGCTGCTTTAAGAGCAGACTTGATATCTTCTTTGTCGAGCAGATCAGCCATTTCTTCACGGCAGATTTTTGCGTCATCATGCCCTTTAAGGACAGCTAAGTTGAACCATTGGTGCGCCGCAATCAGGTCACGTTCGCAATCAACGCCTTCTGAATAAACCAGACCAGCTTTGTAAAGCTCTTCGCCAGTTGCCGTTTCGGCCGACAGGCCAAACTCTGGGGCAACGTCTACAGACATATCTGAATAAGCCATTTTATTCCTCACTTCGTTTTGTGAGGTACCCGGCCAAAGTTTTCTAAGGTCCGGGACACCCACCATCACACGCCAATTGCCTCGGCGATGAGGTGAATGTGGCGCACAGGCTTTGCGTTAAGGTTAACAGCCAAGCCCCTGAAATGGCAGTGTATTAACGCCTGACACTTTCTCGTTAAGGTTCAGGCCCTATTTTCGTGTTTCAGGCGAAAAGTGCAGTTAAATTTGCCGCCCAGTCTTATCCCAATACGGCGCGCGAAGGCGCTGTTTGAATATTTTCCCGCTATCTTCCCGGGGCAATTGCTCAAGCACATCCAGTTTTCGAGGGATCTTAAAGCGCGCAATTCGGTCACCAAGAAAGGCTTGCACGCTTTCTAAAGTCACGCTTTCACCCGGCACGGTCTGCACAGCCGCAACAACCATTTCCCCAAATTCAGCATGCGGCGCCCCAATCACTGCGCAATCGAACACTTCGGGCATCTCGATAAGGGCTGCCTCAATCTCAGCCGGGAAAATGTTCGCCCCGCCCGAAATGATCATGTCTTTCTTACGGTCACTAATGAAGAGATAGTCTTCCTCGTCCAGATACCCGATGTCGCCAACGGTCGCGTGCTTGCCATGACGCTGGCCCTTAATATCGCCATCTGTGTTCGAATAGGTGAAGTCCCCAAACTGCGGAAGATAGACATAGATTGAGCCAGCCTCCCCTGCTGGCAACTCATTCCCGTCATCGTCAATAATCTTGATTGACCCACCCGGCAGCACTTTTCCTACGGAGCCGGGCTTGGCCTGCGCTTCTTGAGAAGAGATCAGCGTCATAAAGCCAATCTCGCTCGCGCCATAGGACTCGTAAAAGATCGGGCCGAACCAATCGATCATCGCCTGCTTAATATCACGCGGCCATGCAGACCCCGTCGATATACCAAATTTCAAGGTGGAAGTGTCGTACTTCTCACGCACGCCCTTTGGCAGCTTCAGAAGGCGAACCATCATCGTCGGTACTATATAGCAATGCGTAATCCCGTACGCCTCGACGTCAGCTAGAAACTGTTCCGGATCAAACTTTGGCGCAATGTGCAGCTCGGCATAACCTGCGGCGAGAACAAAGCTCGACAGCGCATTCGGCGCGCTATGGTAAAGCGGCGCCGCCGTATAAAATCGATCCCCCGGTTGCAGCTGCAAGACCGCCGCGGCCAGCCCCTTATAATTCTCCCAAGTATCGGGTTTGCTCAAATCTTGTTCCCGGCGAATGCCTTTAGGTCGCCCGGTACTGCCTGACGTATAGGCCAGCATCCCGCGAAACCGCTGCGGATCGTTGGAGACGGGCGTGGCTGCATCGCGAGCAACTTCAAATTCGATTTGACCGTCAGCAATCGCAGGGTCGACGCCATAAGCATCAACCACCAATTGCGGCGTTCGAACCGCAATCACTGGAACGTTCACACCAGCGGCAGGCGTCATTTTCGCGGTCAGGTCACTATGTCCAATCAAGACCTTCGCTCCGGAATCGTCCAAAATCTGCACGATCTCCGGTGCTGCGCCGTGCCAGTTCAGCGTCACATAGAAGGCGCCAACGTGACGGCACGCCTCGATAATCTCTGCATAAACCGTGTCATTGCGCATAAGAACAGCAACTGCGTCTTCCTCACCAATCCCATGACCTTTGAATACTTGCGCCAGCTGTCTCGCACGTTTCTGAAACGCAGCGCGCTCCGTTTTGTGACCACCAAAGTAAAGATCGTTCGTCATTGCTGTGCTCCATCCCGTATTTTGAACGAAGCCTATGTCAGTGTCGCAACCAACTCAATCATTCCCGATGGGCAAGTAAATTTAACCCGGCACAACCGCGGCAATCAATCTTGGTCCAGGTGCAGCAATCGCCGCTGCTAAAGCCGCATCAAAGCCTTCGGCGGTCGTGGCCTCAGCCGCGGGAACACCCAACGCCTCTGACAATTGAACCCAGTTGATATTCGGTCCGCCAATCGACAGCATATCTTTTGCTGTTGGACCGGGATTGCCAGCCCCCGTGCGATAAAGCTCAATATTCAAAATACGATAAGAGTGGTTCACAAAAACAATGGTTGTGACGTCCGCGCCTTCGCGCGCCATGCTCCACAAGGCTTGGTTTGTGTACATGCCTGCGCCGTCACCGCTAATGCAAATGACTTTTCGATCTGGCGCAGCAATCGCGGCCCCCAAAGCCAAGGGCATACCCTGTCCAATCGCGCCGCCGGTCAGCATCATCCAATCATGCGGCTGGGCATTCTGGGTCGGCAGGTAAGACATAAGGCCGTTTGAAACACCATCATCAGAGACCAAAGCATTCTCCGGCATGTGCCGCGCCAAGCTTTTACCAATAGAGACCGCGTTCAATTCGCCCTCAGGCATGTCTGGAACTTTTAATACTGTCGGTTCAGCTGCCTTCGTCGCACCGAGCGCATCCGCAAGCCTCGCAAGCGTCGCTGCACTATCACTATCTGCGCCGCCGAGGTTCAGCGTGCTGCACCCTTCTGGAACAAGTAGGCTAGGTTTTCCGGGGTAAGAGAAGAATGCTACAGGAAGGTTTGTCCCGGCCACAACCATCAGGTCAGTGCCCTCAAGATCGGCCATTGCCCCTTCTGCAAAATACTGCATCCGCTCTGGCGCAAAGACGCCTGCCCCGCGGCGCATCTTTGCATAGAATGTGTCAGTAAGAACGCGTACCCCTGCCGCCTTGAGACGCGCTGCAGCCAGCAATCCAGCTTCAGTCAATGCTGTGCCATTCATAACGATAACTGGCTTGGCAGCAGTTTTAATCTGCGCCGCAGCCGCTTCGATGCGATCGCCGCTAATCTCTCGAAGACTTGGCGCAGAAACAACGGGCCCTTTAACCCCGCCCTCTTCCCAAGCACTATCAGCTGGCAGCAAAAGCGATATTGGCCCCGGCTTCGGGCCATAGCTTGCAACAAAGGCTTCTGATGCCAGTTTGCCTGTATCACTTACTTTGTTCGCGGACTTGATCCAACCAGAATTGGGTCCAGCCAAACCAATAATATCGGACGTTAAAGGCGCATCATATTTCAGGTGCGGCACCGCATGATCGCCAATAACATTGACCATTGGTGAATTCGCCCGGCCTGCGTTGTGAATGTTTGCACCTGCGTTCAGGTAACCTGCACCCAAATGCAGAAGGGTCATGGCAGGCACACCACTTACACGAGCAAAACCATCTGCGGCCCCTGTTGCCACGCCTTCAAACAAACATAGCACTGACCGAATTCGTGGTTCACCATCGAGCGCTGTCACGAGATGCATCTCTGACGTGCCCGGATTGGCAAAACAGGCGGTTACGCCATTGTCCGCTAGCGTTCCAACCAGTGCCTGCGCACCCGTCATCGTTACTGTATCGGGATTACTCATGTCCGGCCTCATGTCTGAATACGCGCTCTGTTTAACGCAACCTTCGCGAAAGAATAGAGGGCCAGAATCAAGACAGGACGCTCAGCTGCAAAGCAGCGAGCGTCCTGACAAGGTCCGTAGACAAGCCACAAAGGGGATATGGCTGAGGGTCATATAGTGCACTCGCCACACGAGGGCAACATCTTTCGCAACGTAAAGACTCGCATACCTCTTAGGCTGATTTGCATGTATACATTTTGTATTCGCTTACGACAGTTTTATGACCTTTGTATCTATACGGGCGCTATACATTCTCTCAACATCATGTGAACGTAAGGCTTGAGCCTTGTTTTGATTGATGTATCCCTTCTCAGTTATCTCTCCTGCATCGGGCTGAGGCGGCGTTGATTGTAGCATAATTTTGGATATTCGGCTCGCCGCATTGGGGTGTTTTTCATTATGCTTCGCCAAGCCATCCCTAACTGCTTTCAACACAGTTGGATGTGTAATTAATTTCTCCAATGGCAGTGATTCGCCTACCAAACGCTGGCAGTATGCCTCGTTCACAAAGCCTAGAAGGCAAATTTCATTCTGGTTCAGACCGCAAACCACAACATCTGAAAGCGCGCCATCAACAGCCTGTACTGCTTTCACCCGAAGGTTCCCGGCCGACACCCAAGTCCCGTTCGCCAATTTGAACTCTTCCGAGGTTCGCCCATCAAAGGCGAGGCCCTTCATCGGGTTTTCCGGATCAACAAACCGGACAGCATCGCCCAGTTTGTAAAACCCTTCTTCGTCGAAAGCTTCTGCGGTCTTCGCAGCGTTGCGATAGTATCCGGGCGTCACGTTCACCCCCTTCACCCGCAGCTCCAGCTTTTCACCCGCGGGCACCAGCTTGAAAACGTTTCCCGGTAGCGGCAGGCCAATCAGGCCCATCGTATCATTCGGCCAGTGCACATTACTTGCCGTCGGCGAAGTCTCCGTCGCGCCATATCCAGCGGAAAGCGAGATACGCTCCCCCGTTAGGCGTACGGCCACCTTCTGGATACGCTCATAAATATCTTGGCCCATAGAGGCCCCGCCATAAGCCATTGCACAAATGCGCTTAAAGAAGGTGCGCGCCAGCGCCTCATCCTTTTCAAACTCAGTCGCCAACGCGGCCCATGCGGCTGGAACAGTCGTATGCTGCGTCGTCGAAATTTCGCGCAAGTTTCGGATCATTTCCGGCAAACGCGCAGGCGTTGGCGCACCCCAGTCAATATAAAGCGTTCCGCCCCAATCTGTCATATTATGAAGGATAGCATTGGCCCCATAAGTATGGCTCCACGGCAAGAAGTTGCACATCACCTGATGGCCGCCGCTCACCTCCTCCAACCGCTTTTCATCCCACGCTGACCGGATCATTTTAGCATTCGCCGCGATCATGCCATGCGTATTGATGACGGCCTTCGGTTCGCCCGTTGATCCAGAAGTCAGCATATATTTCGCAACCGTGTCAGCGGTCAGCCGATCATATGCCTCATCCACCTCATCGCCGCCGGATTTTGCTGTCACGTCAGAGAATGAAACCGAACGATATCCCTCCGGCGCGGCGCCAGAATGAATCACGATCCTGTCGCCGATCTCCATACCGTCCAACCCGCGCTGATAGGCGGCGCCATCTTCTACATAGATGTATTTCGGTTCAACCAGCCCATCGATATAATTCAAACGCGCAAAATCTTGGCTCAGCAAAGCATAAGCAGGCGTCACCGGAACCACCGGACAGCCTGCTAGCATTGCCCCATACATGATCAAGGCGTGGCTGATTGTGTTCTTCGCCAAAATCATCACCGGCGCATCTTGGCCCGCACCATGCTTCAAAAACCATCCGGCAATCGCGCTCACACTTAGCCACGCTTCGCCATAGCTGATCTCCTGCCAGCCATCCTTGTTTGGATCATTTGCATCGCGCTGCGCCAGCCAAGTCCGATCAGGCGCATGCTCTGCCCAGTGGTTGAGCGGCCACAGCATATGCGGCGGATAATCCTTCAAAGGCTGTCCATTAGTCAGCAGAATAGCGCCATCTTCGCGGCGCTCTATTTCCAATTTTTGCGGCAAGTATGGCACTTCCCGAAAGGCAATATGACTTGTCTCACTCATACTATTCACGCCCTCGCGTCTCAATTTTTATCGCATCACCGCAATGCTTACAGTGTACGGCATCTGGATCATGCCGCTGTAATCCGCACGTCTTGCAATCATAGTCCACCTTGCCTCCGGGCAAAGCAATCGCTCGCAATAGCCGTAAGAACAAGGTTAGCCCCAACACCATGATGACGACCGCCAACAAGCGTCCCCAATTGCCGGTGACAAGGATATCCCCATACCCCGTCGTCGTTAGTGTCGTAACGGTAAAGTAAAGCGCATCAATATAGTTTTCGACACCCTCAACTTGCCCTTCGCGAACCACAAAGACCAAACCGGACATCAGAAAAACAAAGACGATCAGGTTCGTGATCCGGTCAAAGATCGCCTCACGCTCTTTAAGGTACGACGACACGCCTTTAAGCCGCTTCAGCAGCGTAAACGCGCGAATTATCCGAACCGCGCGCAACAGGCGCAGGAACGCAAGATTCTGCGTAAACAATGGCACCAGCATTGAAATAACAACAATTACATCGGCCCAATTATAGAACCAGCGCCAGAACTTGCTCTTGGGTCGCGCGATATAAAAACGTGCCCACAAATCCAACGCGATAACCGCGCCAATGGCATAGTCCGCGAAGGGGTGCGAAACGCCCTCTCCCCGAAACGGCGCCCATAAAAAATAGGCAATGGTCAACACGTCGAAAGACAACAGGGCTAACCTAAAGAAATATGGCGCGCGTCCATGCCCTTCATACAACCAAAAAAGCTGCCGGTTTAGGCCTGTACGGTCACTCATCTACTGCCCCTTAAAAGACTCGCCTTACGGCAAGTATGGCCGACCATAACAATCATGTCACCACGAGCACTCAGATCGCCCACGCGCGATCTAACAGTTCCGTGAACGCTTGGTGAGAAAACGTTACATGCGCATCCCGCAAAACGTTCCTAGTATAAAAGCGTCTTAGTGTTGCCTATTTCGGCAATCACAAGACAGCCTCGCTCGATAGCGTGGCTTTTTAAAGAAGCTTTTGGGATGTTTCCTCCCTCGAACCCCTTAAGTTTGGCCCGGCGCTTGTCCCCTACATTTGCACCGGGCCATTTTTCTATCCGCGTAAGGCCCACAGCGTCAGCTTATCCAACGCGTCTTTCAGGGCTGGAACTTCAACGTTCAACTTTTCGGGCGCTGTGCCGTTTGCACACCCCTTCAGGCTAACCACAAAATCCTGATACAGTTTCGTATCTGGAAACTGCTGCGCATAAGCGCCCCTGATCGCTGCGCCTTGCGCATCAACTTGCGGCTTAATCGCGTCCACGCTCATACCAAACTGTTCCGCAGACTTGGTTATGCCCGCATCAACAATCGCGCCCTGTCCGTCTGAGAAGGATTGTAGGGTAGAGATAACCGCTGGAATTTCACCTGCCGGGGCCGAAGCTGGCGGCGTTCCAAGTTTCTCAATAACCAAGTCGGCCATAATTCCGCAGGTTTGGGCCTGCGTTACATTTTCCGCCTGCGCGAATGGGATGATAGCCAATAC
>JAQWGO010000160.1 GCA_029238175.1 Henriciella sp.
CTGGGCCCGCGTGGTGGAATCGGTAGACACGCCAGACTTAAAATCTGTTTCCTGTATAGGAGTGCCGGTTCAAGTCCGGCCGCGGGCACCACCTCAGTTAAATTGAAATCTTACTGATCCGAAAATTGGATTTGCACTATCAGGTGGCTTTTACTGGATACCAGAACTTCGGGGCGATAGCCTTGTTGTTCCCCGATCAGGGGTTCTTTTCAAGATTGCTGGCTCGGTTTGCTCGCCCCATGGTTCGTGACGCGGAGAAAATGGAAACGAGCATACGTACAATCGGAATCGATTGGACGATTGTTCGCCTAGGGCATCTCACCGATGGGTTCGATCTAAACTATCGTTTCGTTAAAGACCGCTCTATCGAGGGAAGTAACGCAATCACGAGATCAGGTGCAGCAAATTTTATCGTGAATGCAATTGAGCAGCCCGAATACAAAAACACCCACATAGGCCTAGGGCGTTAGGCATCGGAATGCATGACCGTCCTAGAGGCTAAAAGTTGTTGGCTGCTTCCGAGATTAGCAGCCAACAACTTTTAGGATTTAGCCCATTGTCGGGATAATGAAGGCCTGATCACCAATGTCGCCTTCTGGCCAGCGTTGGGTGACCGTCTTGATCTTGCTCCAGAAGCGAACGCCCTCTGGGCCGTGTTGATTGGTGTCGCCGAACGCTGACCGTTTCCAGCCGCCAAACGTGTGATAGCTAACGGGAACGGGGATCGGCACGTTAACGCCGACCATGCCGACATTGACCTGCGCAGCGAACTCACGGGCCGCGCGGCCATTGCTAGTGAAGATTGCGACGCCGTTGCCGTATTGATGATTGCTTGGCAGGGCTGCAGCTTCTTCAAGACTGTCAGCGCGGACAACCTGTAGGACTGGACCGAAGATTTCTTCTTTATAGCTCTGCATATGGGGTTTAACATTATCGAATAGGCTCGGACCGATAAAGTAACCCTTCTCGTGCCCTTGCAGGGTATGACCGCGGCCATCGAGGACGAGATCAGCGCCTTCATCAACGCCCATTTGAATATAGCTTTCAACTTTGGCTTTGTGCGCTGCCGATACAACGGGGCCATAATGTGCATCTGGGTCGGTTGACGTGCCAATGGTCAGACCGCGCGCGGCATCCATCATGCGTTCAACGAACTCGTCGCCTGTTTTTTGGCCAACTGTGACAGCCACGGGCAAAGCCATGCAACGCTCACCTGCAGAGCCATAAGCGGCGCCAACTATATCTTTAACGGCTTGCTCCATATTGCAGTCTGGCATGATGATGCCGTGGTTCTTTGCTCCGCCCATGGCTTGAACGCGTTTGCCGTGAGCAGTCCCGGTAGCGTAAACATATTGAGCGATATCAGAAGAACCGACAAAGCTAAGAGCTTTGACATCTGGATGGGTGAGAAGCGCGTCGACGCTTTCCTTGTCGCCGTTGACCATGTTCAGAACACCATCAGGCGCACCAGCTTCATGGAACAGTTCAACAAGGCGAAGTGGGACGCTTGGATCTTTTTCGGAAGGCTTCAGAATGAATGTGTTGCCGCAGGCGATCGCAACCGCAAACATCCAGCAAGGGATCATTGCCGGGAAGTTGAATGGTGTGATTCCCGCTACGACGCCCAGCGGTTGACGCATTGAGTATACGTCGATGCCGGGGCCAGCACCTTCGGTATACTCGCCCTTTTGAAGGTGAGGGATGCCGCAAGCGAATTCAACCACATCAATACCGCGCTGAACATCGCCGCGGCTGTCGGCGACGACTTTACCATGTTCAGACGACAGCAGCTCGGCCAGTTCATCCATATTCGCTTCGAGTAAGCGCTTGAACTCAAACATCACGCGGGCGCGGCGTTGCGGGTTCGTGTTCGACCAAGCCGGAAATGCCGCCTGAGCGTTTTCCACAGCAGCGGCAACTTCGGCCTCGGTCGCGAGTTGAACGCGCGCCTGAATGTCCCCAGTGTTCGGATTATAGATGTCACCGAAGCGACCCGATTTGCCTGTGACCTGCTGGCCGCCAATGAAATGATTGACCTCGCGCATGGCGCTCTCCCGTATGCGTTATATCTTTCGCATCGTGTCGCGCATTCAGGAGAGCGGCGCAAGTTCTATCGTTGCAAATGCAATCGAATTTAAGTGTTTAGAACGGCAACAGTTGTGTCAGATTGGAAGCCGTTAAAGTCCGTCGCAAGCGCCTGACCATAAGCGCCGAGATGACATATCTCGATCCAGTCACCTTCCGAAATATCGGCCGGAAGGTTGAATGGGCCAACCATCGTATCGAGGCTATCGCATGTTGGGCCGAAGAAGCGGAACCCAATTGTATCTTCGGTGGCGTCTTTGCTTCCGTGAAGTTTAACAGGGTACTTCCAGGCACAGTTCGCCGCGTCAAAGAGCGAGCCATAGCTGCCTTCGTTGAGATAAAGGTCTGTGCCTTTGCGCAGCTCGACGCGCGTTAGTGTGGAGCCGCCTTCACCGCAAAGCGCACGGCCAGGTTCACCGATGATTTCCAGATCATCAAATCCGCAAATTTTGATACCTTTTTGGATGCGCGCGAAATAGTCAGCCATTGGGGGTGGTGTCATGCCCGGATAGGCAACAGGAAACCCGCCGCCACAATCGAGGCTATCGATCTTCACACCTGCATCATCTACCAGACCTGCCGCATATGCGAGTGCGCGCACATAATCTGCTGGGTCCATGCATTGGCTCCCAACGTGGAAGCATAAGCCGAGCTTGTCGGTTACAGAGCGGGCGCTGCGTAATAGGTCCAAAGCCTCCTGGTATTTAGCTCCGAACTTGCCTTTTAGAGGCATGCTTGCGCTGCCGCTGGTTGGCAATGCAAGTCGTAAATGAAGGTGCAAATCTTGGGCATCATTCGTCTCGACGAGAATTTTACCAAGCTCAGCTGCGCAATCGAACGCAAAGTTCCGAACACCGTTTTCATAAGCGTGCCGTATGGTCTTCCGCGATTTAACTGGGTGCATGAGGTAAAGCTCAGCATCAGGACAAGCCGAGAGCACAAGATCAATCTCGCGAATAGAGGCGACGTCAAAAGCGCGAATGCCCGAGGCCCAGAGGATTTTCAGAACAGCTGGGTGCGGGTTTGCTTTGACGGCATATAGCGTCTTACCAGGGAAGCCTTCAACGAACGTATTCGCAGCTTCTGCAATCTTCTTTGGGTAGAGTACATAGATGGCGTCATCGCCTTCATAGGCATTGATCGCATCTGCAACAGTGTTGAAGACGGGTAGACCATTTGGGCGGTCAAAATCAGGAAGGATGGCGGGTTGCGCTAGGCGCGAAGTAGATGAATTAAACATGGCAGAAAATCCGAGATGAACGAGGGGGCGTTCAAAGGGTAGGGTCAGACGCGCCTGTTAGGCGTCCGGCGTATTCGGAGTATTACGGGCGCTATAAAGGCCCGCTAGGCCTTATAAGTTCAGCCACGGCAGCCATATAATCGGCGTCCTTGGCAAAAGTCCTGTGCACAGTTGTCGTGTCAAACGCCACGTCAATTTTTTTGATCAGGGTCGCAGAAGCGAACAAAGGGTAGGTCATCCAAGTATCCTCGCAAAGCAAGACCGGTGGAGCCGGCATTGAAAGTGAAGACAGTTGGCTCCCCCGTACTGACAGCCTAAGGCTCGTCGTGGTTCGCTTTCATGTCAAAAGCGCATGTATGAAAGGCGGTCGCCGGGGTCAAGCATTTTTCGCTGCCCCGGCTGAAAAATAACGCGCCTTAGTTTAGCGTGACCACCAGCCGCGCTTTTTCTTCTTCGGCTTTTCGGCTGTTTCCAAAACAGGCTCAGACGCGATTGGCTCGTCTTTTTTGTAGACGCCTTTCGGAGCGACTACAGGTTCTGCTTCAGTTGATGGCGCAGGTTCCGGTTTGGTCTCAGGTTCAGGAGCTGGCTTCGCTTCGACGGGGGCTTCCGTTGGAGATTCCGGCGTTTCAGCTTTGACATCATCGCGGTCAGCGGAACGACGACGTCGTCGGCGCGGTGCTTTCTTTAGTTTCGGCTCTGCGTCTTCGGCGGGCGTATCAGATACTTCGCTTACAGGAGTTTCTTCAAAAGCTTCGGTTGTCTCTGATGCTTCGCCTGCTTCGGTCGAGGTCTCGTCACTATCGCTACGCTTCTTACGGCGACGGCGGCGACGTTTCTTGCGTGGCTCACCATCATCAGATTGTTCGTCAGAGCTTTGCGGCCCCTCGCCACGTGTTTCAGCAGCCTCCGCAGTTTTCGCCGATGGCGTTGCAACGGGTGTCGAGGATAGACCGCCTTCAGTCGCCTCTGGAAGCTCTGTTGGCTCATCGCCAAGCAGGTTGGTGATACTTAGCGCAAGCCCATCGAGTAGGGCTCCGCCATCGCTTGGCGGTGCACCTGGATCAATCGCTTCACCCTCACGCTTACGACGACGTCCACCGCGGCGACCACGGCGGCGGCGTTTACGTTGCCCGCTTTCGTCACTGTCATCGCGTGTGCCGTCTTCGTGACCATCTGATTCTGAAGTTGGTTCTTTATCTTCATCTTCGTCTTCTTCAGGCGTTGGGAGGAGGTGGTCATCCGCATCGCCCTCAAGGAAGTCTTCTCGCACAAATTTCTTACGGCGACGGCGTCCACCGCCATCTTTCTCGGCATCAAGAAGAAAGTCGCCAGGGATCATTTCACCAGATGACTTAATCGCGACTGTGAAACCAGCCTCGTCTTCGATGGCTGTAATGGCTTCACGTTTTGTATTAAGGAGGTAGAGCGCAACATCGGTTGGCGCTGTTACAGTCATGCCGTTCAAGCCGCCGCCTGCCGCACGCGCTTCGATGGCACGAAGCAGTTGTAGGGCCGAAGATGGGATCGATCGGCGACGTCCAGTACCATCACAAGCGTGACATTTTTCAGACGTAGCCTGCATGATGCCTGCGCGGCGGCGTTGGCGCGAGATTTCCATAAGACCGAATTGAGAGATGCGGCTATTCTGAACGCGTGCACGGTCCAGCTTGAGGCATTCTTTCATTTTCTTTTCGACGGCGCGGTTATTCTTGTTCTCGTCCATGTCGATAAAGTCGATCACGACGAGGCCAGCGAGATCGCGCAAACGCATCTGGCGACAAGCTTCTTCAGCGGCTTCAAGGTTTGTGCGCAGCGCTGTTTGTTCAATGCTACGTTCTTTGGTCGATTTGCCTGAGTTCACGTCGATCGCGACGAGCGCTTCGGTCTGGTTGATGACCAAATAGCCGCCCGACTTCATCTGAACGGTAGGTGAGAAGATTGAGTCGAGTTGATCCTCAACGCCTTCCTGAACGAAAAGTGGCGCAGGGGATGTCCAGCGTTTCACCTTGCGGGCCTGGGTCGGCATCAAGGTTTTGGCGAGATCCTTCGCCTCGCGATACGCGACATCGCCTTGGACCACGACTTCTTCAATTTCGCGGTCAAACATATCCCGCATGGCGCGGTGAACTAGGCCGCCTTCTTCGTGAATGCGTTGAGGCGCAGTTGATTCCATTGTCTTGGAACGGATCGTGCTCCAGAGGTTTTGGAGATAATCATAGTCACGGCGAATTTCAGATTTAGTCCGCTTGGCGCCCGCGGTGCGAACAATCAGGCCCATTCCTTTCGGAACTGAGAGGCCATCCATAACTGACTTGAGGCGCTTGCGGTCATTGCCGTTTGGAATTTTACGAGAGATGCCGCCGCCGCGAGGCGTATTTGGCATCAGGACAGAGTAGCGCCCTGCAAGGGAGAGAAATGTCGTTAGAGCTGCGCCTTTGTTGCCGCGCTCTTCTTTGACGACTTGAACGAGTAGTACCTGCCGGCGACGAATGACTTCCTGTATTTTGTAGCGGCGAGAAGCAGATGTGCCACGTGTCTTGCGTGGGCGGCGACGCTGTTCGGCTTTTGCTTTTGGTTTTTCTTCGCCGTCAGTATCAGTATCGTCGGAAGCTTCGTCTGCATCGGAAGACGCTTCTTCTGAGCTGTCGTCATCAGCGTCGATAACATCGAGTTCGCTAGAGGCTTCATTGTCGTTGTTCTCAGAGCCGTCGTCATCGTTTTGATCGTCTTCGTCGTCTTCGATGTCATCATCGGCCGCTTCAGCAGCTTCGCGTGCAGCTTCTTCCAGAAGTGCATCTCGGTCAGCTTGTGGAAGCTGATAATAGTCCGGGTGGATTTCACTAAACGCGAGGAAGCCATGACGATTGCCGCCATACTCAACAAAACATGCCTGTAGTGACGGCTCGACGCGCGTGACTTTAGCTAGATAAATGTTGCCGCGAAGCTGTTCGCTGCCTGTAGTTTCAAAATCAAAATCTTCGACACGACCGTCATTGATTAGTGCGACACGGGTCTCTTCCTGATTGACCGCATCGATCAGCATTTGCTTGTTCATTATAATTTGCCTTGGAGACTGGCGGCGCTAAGGCCCGCCGAAGCGGAGGGCCATGGCGAAGCACGCCAGAGAATGTGTTGTGTAGGACAGGCAGCACGACCTTTTCGCCAGCTCTAAAAGAGCGGCGCAGAGGAATAGTTTTCGTAGCCTGTAAGCTCATAATTTATCCGGTTCCGGTATCGGCGATCAGTGCAGGAGGTTAAGCCTGTTCACCCGCCTTTCGGGGATTCTGTGGGACCCTGTAATAAGGGTTATTCTCTACATGCCCCTTCCGGCACTTAAAGGAAAGGGGCAAATTGCGTGTGCGCAGATGAATATTCATCACATGCATATAAATCTGCGATTAAGACTGTGTCTGGCATTGAACTGAGACTAGAGTAAAAGCCGGGGCGGCGTGACGAAGCATGGACGAATTATGATAAAGCTGCGCAGCTTGATTTTGTGCTTGACCGCTATTGCTGCAGCAATGGTCGCGAATCCACAGATCGAATCAGTTGGTGTCGCCGGTGATGGCGAGTTTACGCGGATAACTGTTGCCTCCAAGTCCCCGCTGAGCTCAGAAGTGTTCATGCGGGAGAGTGATAATGGCTTAAGTATCGAGCTTGTGTCGCCGGACTACACAGTCATGTCTGACGCTTTCTATGGCGAGCCAACCGGTGGCGTTCTAGCTTATACGCTCGATCAGGATCGCATCATATTTGAACTTGAGCAGCCAATGATGGTATCTCGCGAACTGGAATTACCGCCCGTCGGCGAAGATGGACTGCATCGATTTGTGCTCGATCTTACGCAGGTTTCAGAAGCCCGTTTCTCACAGGCGGCTCAACGCGATCAGAAACGCTTTGTCCGTCGAACCAACACCGTTGAAAAAGTACCAGCTCTTTTGAGCGCACCCGCGATCGTCAAAGCTGACGCGCCATCGGTTAAGCCATCCGGTTTTTCGGCGGTGATGCTGGCCGCTGCTCGCCAGCGACATACTGTCGTTATTGATCCAGGCCATGGCGGACGTGATCCGGGAGCATTGGCTTATGGCGGCGGTGAAGAGGCTGAGATTGTTCTGCAGACATCTTTATTGCTCAAACAATTATTAGAAAAAGACCCGCGTTATGATGTGCGGCTAACGCGTGAAAGCGATGTTTACGTCGAGCATGAGGATCGGGTGACGAAAGCCCGAAACTGGGGCGCTGATCTGTTCATCTCAATTCATGCAGATGCGGCGATGAAGCCAACTGTTTCAGGGGCTTCAGTTTATACGATCTCAACGCGCGGCGAAGCACGTATTGAAGGTGCTGCTAAGAAGTACGGTTGGGAATTGCCGCTTGAAGATGGGACATCGGATGCTGTTTCAGGTATCCTGAAAGATCTGATGGTTCGTGAAACCAAATCAAATTCATCTATTTTCGCTGGGTTCTTAGTGCCCGAACTTGGTCAGGCTGGCCCGCTATTGCGTAATACGCATCGCCAGAAAAACTTGTTTGTTTTATTGGCGCCAGATGTTCCGGCTGTATTGGTAGAGATCGGTTTTTTGACGAACAAAGCTGATTCAAAGCGTTTGAAATCAAAGCGTGGTCGGAAGAAGTCTGCAGAAGCGATCAAGCGTGCCATCGATGCATATTTCGATCGCCAAGACCTGCTTCTCGTGACCAACTGAGGCAATTGCCTTTGCGCTGTGACAGAAGCGCCTTAGTCTTGCCGCGAAGGCGTGTGATTCACCACGCTGTATCGAAACATCTAGGCAAGAGGCCATCGGCATGACGGAAGCGGTCAAAAAGCGGTTCTTCACTTGGAAACTACTCATCAGGTTAGTCCTAGTGGGGCTGATCCTCGGCGGAATAGCAATCATTGCTTTCATGCTTTGGATGACAGCGCTTGGACGGTCGGTTCCTTCAGTTCAGAAACTTGCCGAATATGATCCGCCTGTAACATCACGCGTGCATGCAGGTGACGGAACGCTCATTTATGAATTTGCTGACCAGCACCGCGTTTTCGTGCCGTTCGAAGCTATTCCGGAACATGTTCGCCAAGCGTTTGTGTCGGCTGAAGATAAGACGTTCTTCAAGCATGGCGGCGTCGACTATAAGGGGATGACACGCGGCATCCTGAACACCGTTAAGAACAAAATTATTGGTCGCGGCGGCCTTGAAGGTGGTTCGACAATCACCCAGCAAGTTGCCAAGAACATGCTGCTAACGCGCGATCAGAATGTAACCCGCAAAGCTAAAGAGATGATCGTCTCATGGCGCATGGAAAAGGCATTCTCCAAGGAGCATATACTCGAGCTTTATTTGAACGAGATTTATCTCGGTGGTCGTTCATATGGTGTTGGTTCTGCGGCGCTAAACTATTTCAACAAGTCGCTGCCTGAGCTTGATTTGTCCGAAGCCGCGGTACTGGCTTCGCTACCGAAGTTTCCGGGGCGGTCTAACCCCTACACTGACCCTGAACGCGTATTGCAGCGCAGAAACTACGTTTTGAACCGCATGGTGGATGACGGATATATTTCGAAAGAAGACGCTGAGGCTGCGAAAGAGAAGCCCCTGACGACAACCAAGCGTCTCTATGGTCCCGAATATGCGGCTGCGACTTATTTCGTACAAGAACTGCGTAAGCAATTGATCGACCTCTATGGCGAGGAAGAGTTGGAACAGGGCGGCCTCTCCATTCGCACAACGATCGACACCAAGCTTCAGCTCGCGGCGCAAGATGCGCTGCAGGCAGGATTGGAAATATATGATCGTCGCCATAATTATCGCGGCCCAATAACCTCTCTCGATCTAGAAGCAAGCGACGTGCTTGTTGCTTTGAACGAGATGAGATTGCCGGGCGGCTACGGCACATGGGAACGAGCTTTAGTTGAAAGCACTTCGGCGAAAGGTGCGAAGCTGCGTCTTGCGGATGGTGCGCCAACGACCATTCCGGCTGAAGATCTAGAATGGGCTGAAACATTCAAGCGCAGCAATGGCGAAACAGGACTTGCCGCTGGTGACGTCATTCTTGTTGAAATCAGTCGCCAGGCGATGAGCCCTGAGGAAAGCGCTCAGGCCAGAGAAGGCGAACCAGCCGAAGAGAATGAAACGCTCATCCCGGTTGAGCCGATCATGGTTCCTGTCGGTCAGGCTGAGTTGAAACAGATTCCTGAACTTGAGGGCGCTATCGTTGCGCTCGACCCGCATACTGGCCGCGTGCTTGCGATGATGGGTGGATATTCATTCTTCAAAAGCCCGTTCAACCGTGTGACGCAAGCCCAGCGGCAGCCGGGGTCGTCATTTAAGCCGTTTGTCTATGGCGCGGCGCTTGAGCAGGGTTACACACCTTCAGTTCGTATTTTGGATTCACCCTACGTCTACTATGATGAAAACACGGGCGAAGTTTGGAAGCCTGAGAACTATGCCGAGGGTCGCAGCTATGGCGAAGTCACGATGCGGGTCGCGCTAGAAAAGTCTTATAACCAAGTTACAGCCCGCGTTGCGACAGATATTGGAATGCCTGCCGTTTCCGAATTTGCGGAGCGGTTTGGCGTCTATGACCGATTACCGCCATATCCGGCAATGTCGCTTGGCTCTGGTGAAACGTCGCCTTGGCGTATGGCAAAAGCCTATGCAGCATTTGTAAATGGTGGGAAAGAAGTGACGCCAACCTTGCTCGACCGTGTACAGGATCGACGTGGGGCTACAATTATTCGAACTGACCAACGCGAATGTATCGGATGTGAAGCCGAGGTATGGGACGGCGCTGGGCCGCCTGCATTACCGGATGACAGGGAACAGCTCGTAGATCCGATTATCGCATACCAAGTTGTCCACATGCTTGAGGGTGTTGTCGAGCGCGGCACGGGCCGCCGGGCCAAACGCGTTGGTAAACCGCTCGCGGGCAAGACTGGCACAACAAACGATTATGTCGATGCCTTATTCTTTGGCTTTTCACCCGATCTCGTTGTAGGGATTTGGACCGGCTTCGATACGCCTAAGACGCTTGGCGAAGGCGAAGGCGGTGGTTCAGTTGCAGGCGTGATCTTCACCGAGTTTATGGAGCGCGCGCTTGAGGATAAGCCTGCACTCCCATTCCGCATCCCGCCGGGCGTGCGTCTGGTTTCAGTAGATGCGCAGACTGGCGGCCTGCCAACTCTTGGCACGACCAATGTGATTCTTGAGGCTTTTCGTCCTGGAACGGAGCCTGGTATGACATTCAATCAAGACACTGGGCTAAGTCTTTCTGGTGATGGTGATGGCTCCATCTTTGGAACGCCTGCTACGCCTCAAACGGATCCTGAAACGGGCGAACCTATTACGGTCGATATCATTGAAGAGGATATTGAAGGCGACATTTATTGACGCCGCCTTCATTCCCCGCCATTTGAGCCGCTACTCTTATTTCAGGAACACTTATGTCCGCAGAAATTCTAGCTCTATCAGAGCAAATCAAGCAGTCCGCCGAGCTGCTGAGGAGGCGTCTTTGACTGGGGCGTGGCCGAGAAACGTTTAGACGAATTGAATGCGCTTTCTGAGCGTCCTGATTTTTGGGATGATCCAGAGCAGGCGCGTAAGCTAATGTCTGAACGCCAAAAGCTTGAAACCGGGATTCAAACGGTTTTGGATTTGGAGCAAGAAGCCTCTGATAGCGTAGAGCTAATCGAATTGGCCGAAGGCGATGAAGACATGCTGGGCGATGTTGCGGCAAGCTTGAAAAAGGCTGCGGCGAGAGCTGAAAAAGCAGAACTTGAAGCGCTTCTTTCTGGCGAAGCGGACGGCAATGATTGCTACATGAATATCAACGCTGGAGCGGGCGGCACCGAGAGCCAGGACTGGGCTTCAATGTTGCGACGGATGTATGTTCGGTGGGCCGAGAAGGCCGGGTACACAGTTGAAGAAGTCGAAAGTCATGAGGGTGATGAAGCTGGAATAAAGTCGGCGACCCTCCTAATCAAAGGCGATAACGCATATGGCTGGTTGAAGGCAGAGCAGGGCGTCCACAGACTGGTTCGGATATCGCCATTTGACAGCTCTGCGCGCCGCCATACGTCCTTTGCATCCTGCGCGGTGTCCCCTGTTATCGATGAGACGATTGAGGTTGATATCAATCCATCGGATGTCCGGACAGACACTTATCGCGCATCCGGCAAGGGTGGTCAGCATGTCAACAAGACGGATTCTGCGGTTCGTTTGACCCACGAGCCCACAGGCATTGTCGCAGCATGTCAGTCAGGTCGTTCGCAGCATCAGAACCGCGACAAAGCGTGGGAAATGCTTCGTTCGCGCTTGTATGAGATGGAATTGCAAAAGCGCCAGCAGGCGGTCAAGGATAGCCACGATTCAAAAACAGATATTGGTTGGGGGCATCAGATCAGATCTTATGTCTTGCAGCCCTATCAATTGATCAAAGACCTACGGACCAATCACGAGACATCAGATACAAATGGCGTGCTTGATGGTGATTTGACACCTTTCCTTAGCGCTGCGTTGTCTCATGCGCTTGGGGATTTGACTGAAGACTAGGCCTTAAACTTAGATACAAAAGAGCCGGATGAACTTAATCATCCGGCTCTTTTGTATCTAAAATTCTGAACGACTTAAGCGTTGCCAGCTGGACCATTCATTGTTGGTGTTACGCTCGGCGAAGCAGCTGTTGTTGATGTTGTCGACGTCGGTGATGCTGGTGCGCTTACTGCAGGCTTTGGTGCTGCTTCGCGGAGTGGGTTCTCTTCGCGTTTCACTTGGCCTTCGAAGCTTGCATCTGGCTGGATAATCAGGGCCGCGTGGAAGATGTCGCCTTCAACGGATGCGCCTGTTTCCAGCTCGACTTTGCGGGCTCGAATTGAGCCTCTGATCTTGCCTTTAACGCGCAGTGTTTCGGCTTTGATTTCACCAGTGATTAGACCGGTAGAGCCGACAGTCACGTCACCAGCAGTGATGTCGCCTTCAAAGTTTCCATCAATATGAAGCGCGCCTTCAGTTCTGACTGAGCCTTTGATTTCCATGTCCGAGCAGATAATTGAAGCGCCAACGCGCGATGCAGGTTTCGAAGATGCGCCGCGTACCGCGTCTTGAGCGGGGCTGAACCCTGGTGTGTCGCTTTTAGTCTTCGTGAACATGTTTACCTGCCTTAATGAATTCTACTGGATTATACTGTTTGCCATGGAACAGCACTTCATAGTGAAGGTGTGGACCCGTGCTGCGCCCGGTCGATCCCATGAGGCCGAGCTTGTCACCAATCGCAACCGTTTGGCCACGCTTAGCGATAACTTTATTTAGGTGAGCGTAGCGAGATACGAAGCCTTGTCCATGGTCGACATCGACGACGCGTCCGTAACCTGACTTTGTTCCGGCAAAAATAACTGTGCCTGGTCCGGCTGCAACGATTGGAGCATTCCAACCTGCGCCCATGTCAATTCCGCCATGCCAGCCCGGACGTTTCTTGAATGGGTCTGTCCGCATGCCAAAGTTTGACGTCACGCGAGACGGTACGCCAATCGGCGTTGCCAGAGGTAGCTTACGAACAAGGCTTTCAAAATAGCGGGCTTCTTCCATTCGAGCAGCGACCTGCGCCACGCGAACGGCAAATTGCTCTTCTTCGGGGTTTTCGAATTCTCCAGAAATGAGGCTGGCGAATGTGATTTCCGGGCCGCCCATATTTTCGCCGCTGGTAATGCGGTTTGCACCCACCTCTGTCAGACGTAACACGCCGCGCGCGGCTTCGGCGCGTTCAACAGCCATGTCTTCAATGTCGTCGAGGAAAAGCTCTTGCTCGGTGCGAATTTGGCTCACTTGGCCGCTGAGGCCAACTTGAGGAAGCGCGTCAGCAACTTGGATCAAACGTTGAGATTGGCGCGCATCCGCTTCATCGATTGATGCGGTGACCAAAAGTGAAGCTGAATTGCCGCGCAAAGCAGAAACTTCAAGTTCCCCGCCATTCTTCAATGCATCAAGCATTGTAGAAAGCGTTTCATGCCGACGTTGGAAATCTTGTGTTGCGTCTTGGAACGCTTCAGTGCGCTGGATCAACTGTCCGGTTGAGAGCGCTTCTTTGGCGCGCAATTCCTGCACCCAGCGTTCCAGCTTGTTGACTTCGCTGGTCGCAACTGTGCCCGATTGCGATTTCCCGCCAAGAATAACGTTGGCTGATGCAAAGATGGACCAACCAACGATCGCGGCGATCGCGCAGCTGAGCATAATTTGCTGAAGGGGGGAAATCGTAAAGTACCGAACGGTACCACCACTGCGGTGATAGATCTGCCTTTCAGGGAAGGCTTTTCGAACAAAGTCAGAGACTTTTGCAGTGGTTTTCATTCTACGCACCTATCCGCAGGTAAGATGCCGAACGTGGGGATTTCACGGCATCTTGATTGGTGATAACGCACAGTAACCGCATTGTGATGCAATGGAAAAGCCCCTCGCAGCTGTTTTCTGCGATAAAAATGCATCAAGATGGTAAAGTTCAGCTTAAAGAATTTTCATTTGACGCTTTGTTAAGCAAGCGCTGCACGAGTCGCGTCAAGAACGGCCTCTGCATGGGCCTTCACTTTCACCTTGCGCCAAACCTCCAAAATCTTGCCATCATGTCCAATTAGGAATGTTGAGCGCTCAATCCCCATATACTTTTTTCCGTACATGTTTTTCTCGACCCAGACCCCATATTGTTCGCAGGCATCGGTTTCTTCGTCTGAAGCAAGCGGGACCGTCAGCTCCTTCTTTTCTACGAATTTGTCATGGCTCTTCATACTGTCCTTTGAAACGCCGATGACTGCGACACCCAAGGCCTCAAACTCAGACCTAAGTGTTGAGAATGCGATAGACTCGGTCGTACATCCGGGCGTGTTGTCTCTTGGGTAGAAGAAAACAACTTGCGCTTTCCCGGCTGGCGCGCCAAGCGTCACTTCACCACCACCTGTGACCGGAAGTGTCACATTTGGTGCATTGTCGCCTTTTTCTGGTCGAGTTGTCATGGCATTGTCCTATTCGTCTGGCGGGATGACCCGATTGATGTGCCCTAGGGCAGTGTAACTAATTAAATGGAGCATATGACTTGGTTCGCCAGACTACAAAAGTCATAGTTTTCGAAGTTTTAGGTGTGCTATCGCTCATGCTGATGGCGGCTGTCGGCGTTTTGGTATTTATGCTGGCCAGTGGCCCCGTTGAGTTGGGTGTGTTTCGCGATGATGTCGAGCAAGCTCTGACAAATGCCCGCAATGGACGTGCCGTCACAGTAGATGAGCTGACGCTGCAATGGTCGCCAGCCGATAGGCGCCTATTTGTGGTCGCCAACGGACTGTCATTAAAGGATGAAAATGGCGAAGAAGCGGGCGTTGCGGATCGTGCTGACCTGACACTTGATGCGGGCGCGATTTTCTTGGGCGATATGGAAGTCATTCAAGCCAGTCTAACTGGTGGATGGGTTGAGCTTCGCAACACTGTGCCCAATCGGTGGTCAATCGCCGGAGACCCACTGCCCGAAATTCGCGCCGGCGTTTTGCCGCAAACGCCCCAAGAATGGTTGGATCGAATTAATAGCGTGCTGGGCGATGTGCTTACGGGTGCTGATGGCTTCGAACAAACGAATAATCTCGAACTTCTAAGCTTCGACGAGATGGATATCCGTGTGCTCTCGCAAAGCGGCAAGCCGCTTGCATCCATAAATGAGGCGTCTGGCAGTATCGAGAGTATCGAAGGTGACCTTAGTCTCTCTCTTACTGGCGCCGGCGAAGGTGCGTTACTGCCGGAGATCTTCGGCCTTTCCATTGATACCTCAGGTCAATTTTCTGAACTGAAAGCTAATCTTGATGTTGGTGTTCTGCCCATATCACTCCTCGCGCGCAGCCTCGGTGTTCCGGGGCTAGACGAGAGTGATTTGATTGCCGGGACATCATTTGGTGCAACGGTTTTGAGAGATGGCGGCCTCGATCATGTCGATTTGGTTCTAGCCAGCCAGGAGGGTGTGGTCCGCATCCCGGGAATAGATGAGACGATTTCGCGTTTGGACGCGGCTCTATCCTACCGCCCTTCAGCCGATGAAGTGGTTATTAGTCGATTAGGGGTCGAGAGTGATCGCCTGCAAGGCACCCTGTCTGGTCGCTTGGTCAATGTTCTGTCCGAAAACAAGTTGCGCCGGATCGAGCTGGCTTCAGACAGTTTGGATTTCGATTTAACGCCAATGTTCGAAAGCGCTTGGACGCTATCTGATGTGGCAGTGTCCGCCGATGTCTCAGATGATTTCACCGTTATAGCTTTTGATAAGGCTGGTTTTAGCGTCGACGATGTAGAGATCAGGGCAAGTGGTGAGCTGGATCTTTCCGTAGATCATAAAGACGGTGAGATACCCCTCAAGCTAGACCTATCAACCGAAGCGATTGGTGAGTTTGGGAAGGCGACAGTTCTTAAATTCTGGCCTGTAAAGCTGGGGGATGGTGGCCGCAGGTTTGTGAGCCAAAATCTTAATGCAGGTATTGTTACAGAGGCGAGCGCCAGACTTGAGCTGAAACCTGATAGTATGGCTCAGGGCTTTTTGCGTGACGAAGATTTGACGGTTACGTTTGGCTTCAAAGGCGGCGATGTGCGCTTCATGTCAGATATGCCACCTGCCACTCGCGCTATAGGTATCGGCAAGCTTGGTGGAAATAGCCTTAGTGTTGCCGTGACGAGCGCAATATATGACGACTGGAATATTCAATCCGCGGATGTAAAGTTTCCTCAGCTCAACCCACGGGGACAGGACTTTTTCGTAACCGCAATTGGGTCCGGCCCCGCAATATCGATTTTGCGAAACTTGTCTGAGTCGAACTTGAAGCTTGAAGAAAATACAGGGTTCGATCCCGAAAGAGTCTCAGGAGATGCAAGAGCGTCGCTGACACTTCGCCGACCGGCACTTCAAAACGTAGCGTTCGAAGATGTAGGTCTGCAAGTGCGTGGAGAAATTCAAAATGCAGGGCTAAAAGCCGCTGTTGGTGAGTTGGATGTGTTGAATGGGCGTGTCGAAGTCGACCTGACAGAGGATCGGATGATCCTGACGGGCTTCGGTGATCTCGGTTCGTCGCCTGTGCAATTCACATGGCGAGACAGTTTCGATGATGACGGCGCACCTGCTGACTTGTCAGCGACGGCTGTTATTACACCAGACGTCCTGAATACGTTCGGTTTGATCGGGCGGGCCTTTCTGACAGGTGAAATCCCAACAGAAATGCAAGGGCAGGTCGGCTCTGGTGGTTTGCAGAAAGCAACCTTTGCTTTTGATCTTCGTGACGCACGAATCGATGTTGCTGAAATAGGATGGATTAAGCCTGCGGGCGAGGCAGCGCGTGCGACGCTGACTTATACGGGCGATATACGAGAGCAAGCGTCTGAAATTCGATTGGATAGCGACAAAGCCAAATTGGATGGGTCTATTCGCTTAGCCTCCGACGGGCAGTTACGGGAACTGATTTTGAGGCGTCTTTTTCTTGAGGATTTGGCGGATGTTTCAGGTGACATAAAGCGGGATGATACGGGCGGGTTGCTCGTTACGCTCGGTGGCGCTTATCTCGATGTATCGTCGATCATTTCTGACATTGGGGCCGTCGGCGGGGCGAGCGGTGAGGCAGGATTTGACCTTACATTCGACGCGCAGGTTGAGCGTTTGAAAATGCGCGGTAACCTTGATCTCACGAATGCGATTATATCGGTCA
>JAQWGO010000175.1 GCA_029238175.1 Henriciella sp.
TATAATCAAGCTGAGTCTTCAGCTCTGTTCGTGCCGCTATTTGACCGGTGACATCACCATCGTCATCTGGCGACCTTCGAGCTTTGGCTCTAGCTCAACCTTCATCATTTCAGCAAAGTCTTCTTTCACTTTGGCAAGCAGTTCCATGCCGAGGTGTTGGTGGGCCATTTCACGACCGCGGAACCGCAGCGTAACTTTGACTTTATCGCCATTTTCAAAGAACTCAGTGATCTTTTTCGACTTTACCATATAGTCATGGCTATCGATATTCGGGCGGAACTTAATCTCTTTAAGTTCTTGAGTTTTTTGCTTTTTCTTAGCAGCAGCCTTCTTTTTCTGCGCTTCGAACCGCATTTTACCATAATCGACAATCTTACAGACCGGGACCTCTTGGTTCTGCGAAACTTCGACGAGATCCATTCCGGCATCACGGGCAGCGTCGAGTGCTGCTTCGATAGGCATTTCGCCTTGTTTTTCACCGTTTTCGTCGATGAGTAGGACGCGCGATACGCGGATGTCCCTATTCGTTCGTGGTCCTGTTGGTTTGGCGCGCTCTGGGCGGCCGTATGGTCTGCGGGCTATGGCTAGTCTCCTTGGTTGCCAATGTACTTGGTCACTATATGCCTGTTTATGCCTGAATTTTCAATAACAGGTTATAGTTTAAGCAGCTGCGCATATACGTTTAGCGTGGCTGTTTGAAGCTGTTTTTTACTGAAGCGTGTGCGAACATAGCTTTGGCCGGCTTCGCCCATCGCATTTCGGGCGCTGGATTGAAGCGAGGTTAAGGTGCGAATGCAGGCGGTTAGCGCCGGAATGGAGCCGGGTTCAGCCCGGGTTCCGGTCTGACCTTCAACGATGATCTCGCGCTGTCCGCCATGGTCTGCCACAATAACAGGTTTTGCCATTGCGGACGCTTCTGCAGCGACCCGTCCAAAGGCTTCAGGCCGCGTTGATGGCGCCAAGACGATATCAGCGGCGAGATAGGCCGCCGGCATATCTCGCGTATGACCAACGATTGAAACTGTGCCGCCAAGTTCGTTGGCGATGATCTTGTCTTCGAGCTCCGTCACGTAATTGTCGCGTCCCTGAGCATCGCCAGCGAGAATTAGGTGGAGTTGGCTACGCTCTGACCGGTCCAAGGCGGCTAATGCGTCAATGGTGAGTGACTGCCCTTTCCAGCTTGTGAGGCGTCCGGGAAGTAGGAGAACGATGCGATCATCGTCTGGTCCAATTCCCCATGCTGCGCGCATGTCAGCGGTGCGGTCCGCTGAAACGTTTTCCGGTGTGAAGGCAGCGAAATCGACGCCGCGCGGGATTGTGACAATTCGTTCCTTAGGAATACTGTGCACGGCCATGACGTGCGCTGCGGTCCATTCTGAATTGGCGATGATCAGCTCGCCCTTCGCCATGACCGAATTATACCTGCGCTTCAGTCCGGTCAGCCCGCTATAAGCGCCGTGATATGTGGTTGCGAACGGCGTTCCTGTGCGCTGGGCTGCCATATAAGCGCTCCAAGCGGGCGCGCGTGATCGGGCATGGATGAGGTCGACACCGCGTTCAGCGACAATCTTTTCAATTGCTTTTGCGTTCTTCCTAATCGTTAGCGGATTTTTGCTGGCCGCATTCAATTTGATCAGCGTGCCGCCGGCTTTTTCCAAGTCATCCTCTAGCCGTCCACCAGCGCTAAGAACTAATGCTTGGCCGCCTGCGCCTGTAATCGCCTCGGCCATTTCGACGGTCGTGCGCTCTGCGCCGCCCGCAGCAAGGTCTGGAATGACTTGCAGGATTGTTTTGCCGGAGAGGTTGGGCCAGTCGGGATTCGTCATGCGTGGATTGTGAAGCATCTTAGCCGTTTAGGAAACGCATTAGTTGCGTTCTTTAACAACCGAATGCAGTAGAGGTGCAATGTGTTTGAAAAGGGTATGACAGGCATGCAGACGGCTTTCTTAGAAACACAAAGCGGACGCCGTTTGGCCTATCGCTACTCGCCTGCAAAAACACAGCTGACTTATGTTTGGCTGTCGGGGTTCAAGTCCGACATGAGCGGCACAAAAGTGACCGTATTGGAAGCTTGGGCCAAAGAGGCCGGACATGGCTTTTTGGCTTTTGATTATTCTGGGCATGGCCTGTCGGACGGTGCGTTTGAGGATGGAACCATATCGGCCTGGCGTGAAGACGCGCTTGCTGCGATTGGCGCGCTGACAGATGGGGGTCTTGTGCTTGTCGGGTCGAGCATGGGCGGATGGATGGCTTTGCTGTCGGCGCTAGAGCTTGGCGACCGCGTCAAAGGCATGGTGTTAATCGCGCCAGCACCTGACTTTACCCAGAAGCTGATGTGGCCTGAGTTCAGTTTTGAGCAGCAGGCAGAAATTATGGGTAAAGGCATGACACTTCGCCCGTCAGACTATGATGAACCATATCAAATTACGCGCGCCTTGATCGTCGATGGTCAGAATTGGAGTCTTCTGGATACGCCAATTGAACTCAGCATGCCAATCCGTATTCTTCAAGGCATGCAGGACGCGGATGTGCCATGGCAGCATGCGTTCCGGCTAACCGAAACACTGACAAGTGAGGATGTTGTTTTCACACTGGTGAAAGATGGTGATCACCGTTTGTCACGTGATCAGGATATCGCACGCTTGATTGAAACATGCGCAAGCCTAGCGGTTTAGACTTTCAGCAATCCGCTTGGATCTAAAATTTCGATTTGCCCATAGCCGCGTTGAATAAGCGATTTGCGCTCCAGTATCTTTAGGAGTTTGCCGATTGTGACGCGGCTAACACCAATTGTATAAGCAAGATCGGTCTGAAGCGCGCTGACGCTGCCGCCATGTTGGCTTGTGACCAGCAATCCAGCGAGCCGCTGTAGAGGCGTTTTCTGTCTAAAGTCTTCGACTGTTTCAAGCGTCAGAAAAAGACGGGCAGAGAGCATTTTCAGCATCGCGGGCGCATAGTCAGGCAGCGTTTCAATCAAATACTGATTGTCGGCAGCGGTGAGTTGTAGAATGCGAGAGTCTTCAATCGCGGTGACATCGTGCGTGCGCGGCAGGTCGATAAAGCTAGTAATCTCTCCGAAGGAATGACCGTAGCCAAATTCAGTTAGGGTCAGGGGTGTTCCGTCGGGTGTTTGGGTTCCGACCCGCACGCGTCCTTCCAAAACGATGGACAATCCCGGCTTCATATCTCCGCGTAGATGTATCGTTTGACCAGCATTGTATTTGATATTTGCCCCGGTCTTTTTGAGGGCATCTATCGATTGTGAGCTTAGCTGCGCGAGAAGCGTAATGTTTGGGCGTACGAATTCGGTCATGGATAAATTGATAACAAGTTTGCATTCATCGGCAAGCTTGTTTGCTATGTCAAAGGAATTGGGTGGACGCTTAACGAATGCGGTTCACCTCTAGGGAGGACCATATGAAACCAGAAGTCATTGGCGTTTTGGGTGTCTTGGCAATGTTTATCGTGCTTGAGATTATCTTCACCAGATTCTTCAACAAGCCCGGCGCGAAGCGCAGTGATGCGATTGTCGAGATTTTGTCATCAGGATTTCTTCTCCTGTTGACGCAGCCAACAATCCTGCTGACGGCGGGTTTGGGGATGGCGCTGTTCTTCCCAGGTGCTGAGGGTGCTATTAGCGACTGGCCGATCTGGTCCAAAATCCTGCTACTGCTCGTCTTCGATGATATGACGCAGTATTGGTGGCACCGGGCATCACATACGTTCCCGTGGCTCTACAAACTGCATCGCCCGCACCACAATGCGGAATATCTCTCCATTCGTGTCGTGTATCGGAATAATTTCTTCTATTATATGATGATGCCGGGAATATGGTTCTCTGGCATCCTTCTCTATCTTGGTGTGGGTTGGATCTATGCAGTCTATTTGATCATCAAGATGAGTGTGATTTTCGGAGCGCATAGCGATGTTCGCTGGGATGCGCCTCTGTACAAGATTAAGTGGCTATCGCCGATTATGTGGGTGGTTGAGCGCACGATCTCGACACCCGCAACACACAGCGCGCATCACGGCAAATATGCTTCTGACGGCATCACCAATTATCACGGGAATTACGGTAATCTCCTATTCTTCTGGGATGTATTGTTCGGCACTGCCAAGATCACACGTCAGTACCCAGCCGAGATGGGTGTCGAGAACCTGCCCGAAACGACGATTGGAGAGCAGCTTTTTTGGCCGGTTATCTCAACTGGTCGTGGCAGTAAGCCTGTCGCCGCTGAATAGAGGCCTTTAGAACGGATTTAAGGTGAAGCCCTGTTGCTGCAGTTGCGCATGCTTGGTCATGGCAGATAGCGACAGGGTCACACCGGGCAGCAGGTCATCTTGGTCGATGCCGCGATAAGCCGCTGTTTGACCGCAAAGTGTAATACTGACCCCCGCATCGATAAGGGCCGCAATTAATGGCGCGCTGGCATTGCTTTCACCATTGGTTAGGTCAGCGCTAGCCGGACCATGAACAACGATTGCAAGCTGCATATTGCTCGCCGGAACCCCAGCGGCGCCGTGCATGTTTAGAAAGCGTGCGGCAGTTTCAAGCCGGCGGTTCGCTTTACCTTCTTCAGCAGCATCGGCGACATCGAACGCAACCATGAAGAGCGTCTCAGGCGCGACAGGGGCGGCCCCAAGGACCGTGGCAACTGGCCCAAAATCTTCAATGATTGGGCCAGTTGTGAAATCCTCTGGAGCGGCATGAGCACTGGCAGCGAAGGCGAGGCCAGCAAGAGCGTAAAGAGCAAGGCGCATTTGAATCTCCGATATTGTTTGATCGATTTAAGCCTTACTCAGGAACAGGTTGTCTGACCAGATAGACGAGTTTTTGCACTCACAAGGGAACAAAAAGAGAAAACTGCAAGACGATATTAACCTGACTTGGTAAGACCGTATGGAATGACTGAAACGATTCGTATTCTTGGGATTGATCCCGGCCTGCGCCATACGGGATGGGGTATTGTTGATAAGGCTGGCTCTCGGCTTAGCCATGTTGGGCATGGTGTGATCAATGTTGATCCTGAACTGGCAATGGCGGACCGTCTTGCGGGGATATTCCACGCGGTGTCAGCTATCGTTAAAGAGTATGCGCCGCACTATAGCGGCTGTGAGGAAACCATCGTCAATGCCAATCCGCGTTCAGCGTTGAAGCTTGGACAGGCGCGCGGTGCGGCGATGACGGCTTTGTCTTATTGTGGGTTAGAAGTGGCTGAGTTCGCGCCGCGTGCGATTAAGCTGGCAGTTGTCGGCACGGGTAAGGCGGATAAGGATCAGGTAGGGTTTATGGTGGCGCGCTTGCTGCCACGTGCCGGAAAGATGCGCGAAGATGCAGCCGATGCACTGGCCTGCGCGATTTGTACGGCGCACCATATGCCATCGTCTAAATTGAGAGGGGCCGCTTAGCGGTCAGACCAGTATGATTATTGGACGGTTAAAGGGCGAGATTGCCGCCATCGGGTCTGACTCGGTCATGATTGATGTTGGCGGTGTTGGTTATGTGGCGCTTGCGGGGTCGCGGCTTTTGTCGAAACTGACCGTCGGCGCGGCCGCTGAAGTATTTATTGAGACGCGCGTCACCGAAAGTTCGATCACATTGTTTGCGTTTGGCACTGATGAAGAGCGCGCCTGGTTTGTGCGGCTTCAGGACGTGCCGGGTGTTGCGGGAAAGTCGGCTATGGCGCTGTGTGATGCGCTTTCCCCATCAGAACTTATGGACGCGCTTGCCCTTGGCGATGCGGCGACTGTGACCCGCGCTAAGGGTGTGGGTAAGAAGCTGGCGGAGCGGATTGTCGGAGAGCTTGCTGGCAAGCCACCGCCGATGGGCCGGTTCGGTAGATTCGCGGCTGATCCCACCGGATCAGTACAGGCAGCGGCTTCTGTGGCGACTGGATCGCGCGGCGAGGCTGTCTCAGCCCTTGTTAATCTCGGCTATACCCAAAGCGAGGCGGCACGCGCCGTTGCCGCGGGAGCACGCGTTAACACCGATTCTGACGTTGGAGGGCTAATAAAAGCCGCTCTGAAGGAGCTTAGCCCGTCATGAGCCGTGAAGGATCGCTAACTGACCCTGAGATACAGGCAGGCGAAGCGCTGGACCGTGCTTTGCGGCCGCAGACGTTTGACGATTATGTCGGACAGGATGCGATAAAAGATAATTTGAAGGTCTATGTGGACGCGGCGAGGCGGCGCGGCGAGGCGCTGGACCATACGCTTTTGTTCGGGCCGCCGGGACTTGGTAAAACGACACTAGCGCAGATTCTGGCGCGTGAGTTGGGCGTGGGATTTAGGGCAACATCTGGCCCCGTCATCGCAAAGGCGGGTGACTTGGTCGCGATCCTGACCAATCTTGAGGAGAATGATGTTCTCTTCATTGATGAGATCCACCGCATGCCGGCGATTGTCGAAGAAGTGCTATATCCGGCGATGGAAGACTATGCCGTTGATATCGTGATTGGCGAAGGTCCTGCCGCCCGGTCTGTCCGGTTAGACTTGGCACCATTTACACTGGTTGGCGCGACAACGCGGGCTGGATTGCTGGCCACGCCGCTGCGCGATCGGTTTGGGATACCGCTGAGACTTGAATTCTATACACCCGAAACTTTGAAGACGATCGTAATGGCGGCGGGGCGTAAGCTGCAGGTGCCGATGACTGAAGATGGCGCGATAGAGATTGCGAAACGGGCACGCGGGACGCCGCGTATTGCGCTGCGCCTGCTGCGCCGGGTGCGGGATTTTGCCGAAGCTGAAGGCGCGTCAATCAATGCGGCGTCCGCCGGACGGGCGCTGGTCAGACTGGCGATCGATGAAGAC
>JAQWGO010000020.1 GCA_029238175.1 Henriciella sp.
TGCCGGAGCAACAAGTTCATCAGTCTTAGCCGCCTTCACATCTTCGCCAGTCGTTCGACCGAGAATACGCTCTGCGAGAGAGACAACCGTATCGGCGCCCTCCATAACAGCAGAAATATCGATACCGATATCTGTTCCGCAATCATCTTCGTTGACGATACAGTCCTGAGCAACGTCAACAAGACGACGCGTTAGGTAACCTGAGTTCGCCGTTTTAAGCGCAGTATCAGCCAGACCTTTACGAGCACCGTGGGTCGAGTTGAAGTATTCCTGAACCGTGAGGCCCTCTTTAAAGTTAGAGATAATCGGCGTCTCAATGATTGAGCCATCTGGACGCGCCATAAGGCCGCGCATACCAGCCAACTGCTTCATCTGGTTCTTAGAACCACGTGCACCAGAGTGCGCCATCATGAAGACAGAGTTTGTCTCTTTAAGGCGACCTGTTTCAGGATCGATTTCGGCTTCACCCGCAACATCCATCATGGCATCAGCCACTTTGTCCGTACAAGTCGACCAAGCATCAACGACTTTGTTATACTTCTCACCGCGCGTAATTAGACCATCAGCGTACTGACGCTCATATTCTGTCACTTGCTCACGAGTTTGTTCGACTAGCTTAACTTTAGCAGGCGGGATTTTCATATCGTCCTTGCCGAACGAAATACCCGCTTTCGCAGCTTCACGGAAACCAAGCCCCATCAGCTGATCAGCAAAGATCACTGTCGCCTTCTGGCCACATGTCCGGTAAACTTCATCAATCAAGTTACCAACATGCTTTTTGACCATCACGTCGTTGACCAACTTTTCAGGATCAATCAGGTGGTGACGCGGCAGAATATCAGCGATCATGTAACGACCAGGGGTCGTATCGAACACTTTCGCGGTTGGCTTGCCCTTCTCATCGACAGACTCATAGCGTGCCTTGATCTTAGCATGAATGGACATCTTACCATGACCGAGCGCGTGCTCAAGTTCAGCCATATCAGAGATGCAACCGCCTTCGCCCGGCTCATTATCCTTGTCGAGAGACAAGTAATAAAGACCAAGAACGATATCCTGTGATGGAACGATAATCGGCTTACCGTTCGCTGGAGACAGGATGTTGTTGGTAGACATCATCAAGACGCGTGCTTCGAGCTGAGCTTCAAGGCTGAGCGGTACGTGAACCGCCATTTGGTCGCCATCAAAGTCAGCGTTAAACGCCGCACAAACGAGTGGGTGAAGGTTGATTGCCTTACCTTCGATCAGCTTCGGTTCAAACGCTTGGATACCAAGACGGTGAAGCGTCGGCGCGCGGTTTAGCATAACCGGGTGCTCGCGGATAACCTCTTCCAAGATATCCCAAACTTCCGGCTTTTCTTTCTCAACCAATTTCTTCGCGGCTTTAACTGTGCCGGCGAGACCTTTGGCGTCAAGGCGCGCATAGATAAACGGCTTGAAGAGCTCAAGCGCCATTTTCTTAGGCAGACCACATTCGTGCAACTTCAGGTTCGGACCAACTACGATGACCGAACGGCCAGAATAATCGACGCGCTTACCAAGAAGGTTCTGACGGAAACGACCGTGCTTACCTTTTAGCATGTCTGAAAGTGATTTCAGAGGACGCTTATTGGTACCTGTAATTGTACGGCCGCGACGACCGTTGTCGAACAGTGCATCAACCGACTCTTGAAGCATGCGCTTCTCGTTACGGATGATAATGTCCGGTGCACGAAGCTCCATAAGACGCTTCAAACGGTTATTACGGTTGATAACCCGGCGATAAAGATCGTTCAGATCAGACGTCGCAAAACGGCCGCCATCTAGTGGAACCAGTGGGCGCAGGTCAGGTGGGATAACCGGCACGACATTAAGAACCATCCATTCTGGCTTTGCACCAGAATGCAGGAACGCTTCAACGACTTTAAGGCGCTTAGAATACTTCTTTGTTTTCAGATCAGAAGTTGACTCAGCGAGGTCTTCACGAAGCGTGTCAGCAAGAAGATCAAGGTCTAGGCCCTGAAGAATTTCTTTAACAGCCTCAGCACCGATCATCGCCGTAAAGGCGTCTTCACCATGCTCGTCCTGAAGGTCCATATACTCTTCTTCAGAAAGCATTTGCTTTGGCTCAAGCGGGGTTAGGCCCGGCTCAATCACAACATAGCTTTCAAAGTAAAGAACGCGTTCGACATCCTTCAACGTCATGTCGAGCAGGGTCGCAATCCGGGATGGAAGTGATTTCAGGAACCAGATGTGAGCAACCGGTGAGGCAAGCTCAATATGACCCATACGCTCACGGCGCACCTTAGCGAGCTTAACTTCAACACCGCACTTCTCGCAGATAATACCGCGATACTTAATGCGCTTATACTTCCCGCAAAGGCACTCATAATCTTTGATTGGGCCAAAGATACGGGCACAGAACAGGCCGTCACGCTCAGGCTTGAACGTACGATAGTTGATGGTTTCAGGCTTCTTGATCTCACCTGAAGACCAACCACGGATCTTCTCCGGGCTGGCAATCGTAATCCGAATGGCGTCGAAGCTTGGGACTTCGTCTTTTTGCTTATAAATGCTGGCTACATCTTGGCGCATAAATTCCGCTCCTTGGGAGGGTTTGGCCGAGTTCCCCACCGAAAACCCGGCCCTATTAACTGATAACTCTAATGCCTATTGGCAAGGTGTAGCGGCTATTCGGCCGCTACGTTCGAGTCTCCATCATTGTCACCGATCAGCTCGACGTTGAGGCCGAGTGAGCGCATCTCCTTGATCAACACGTTGAAGCTTTCTGGGATACCAGCTTCGAATGTGTCATCACCGCGGACGATTGCTTCGTAAACCTTAGCACGACCCGCCGTGTCATCTGACTTCACGGTCAGCATCTCTTGCAGCGTATACGCCGCGCCGTATGCCTCAAGCGCCCAGACTTCCATCTCACCGAAGCGCTGGCCACCGAATTGAGCTTTACCGCCCAATGGTTGCTGCGTCACGAGAGAGTAAGGTCCGGTTGAACGCGCGTGAATTTTCTCATCGACAAGGTGATGCAGTTTCAGCAAGTACTTGTACCCAACCGTCACCGGACGTTTGAACTGCTCGCCTGTGCGGCCGTCAAACACAATCGATTGACCAGATGGGTCAAGACCGGCTCGCTCCAACATTGTTACGATATCAGGCTCACGCGCACCATCAAAGACAGGCGTCGCAAACGGCACGCCTTTGTGCAGGTTGCCCGCTAGCTCAACAAGCTCAGCTTCGGTTTCAGGCAGTTCTTCACCCTCACCGTAGACCGCTTGAAGCGTATCGCGAAGCGCCTTCTCGTCATGGTTTTCATGCCATTCCGCAAGTGATTCAGTCACCATCTTACCTAGACCAGCAGCGGCCCAACCAAGGTGCGTTTCCAAAATCTGACCAACGTTCATACGAGACGGAACACCAAGCGGGTTCAGAACGATATCAACTGGCGTACCATCTTCCATGAATGGCATATCTTCGATCGGGTTGATCTTAGAAATGACACCCTTGTTACCGTGACGACCAGCCATCTTATCACCCGGCTGAAGCTTACGCTTCACTGCCAAGAAGACTTTAACGACTTTCATAACGCCTGGCGGCAGATCATCGCCCTGCTGAACCTTATCGACTTTATCGTTGAAGCGGGCTTCTAGCTCGGCAATCGCACCATCGAACTGATCACGTAGAGAATCGACCTCGGCCTGAGCTTTCTCAGACTTCAGGGCAATCTCCCACATGTCACGTTCTGAAATTTCTTCCAGCGCATCAGCTTTAATCTTACCACTCGCGAAGCCTTTCGGGCCTGCTGCAGCATCTTTGCCGATCAGAATTTCGCGTAGACGATTGTACGTGTTGCGCTCAAGGATGTTTTGCTCATCCTCTTTATCTTCTTGAAGCTGTTCGATTTGCTCGCGCTCAATTTGAAGCGCGCGCTGATCTTTATCGATGCCGTGACGGTTAAAGACACGAACCTCAACAACTGTACCTGCATCGCCCGGAGGTACACGAAGAGATGTATCACGAACATCAGAAGCTTTTTCACCAAAGATCGCGCGAAGTAACTTCTCTTCAGGTGTCATTGGGCTTTCGCCTTTTGGCGTCACCTTACCAACGAGAATATCGCCAGCTTTAACCTCTGCACCAACCGCAACAATACCGGCTTCATCGAGGTTCCGAAGAGCCTCTTCACCGACATTTGGAATATCACGCGTAATTTCTTCAGGGCCAAGCTTGGTATCACGTGCAGCGATATCGAACTCTTCAAGGTGGATCGATGTGTAGACGTCGTCGCGCACGATGCGCTCAGAGATCAGGATCGAATCCTCGAAGTTATAGCCGTTCCAAGGCATAAACGCGACGAGCACGTTACGGCCAAGCGCCAACTCACCAAGGTCCGTTGAAGGACCGTCAGCAATAATATCGCCTTTAGAAACGATATCACCCACGCGAACAATTGGACGCTGGTTGATACAGCTGTTCTGGTTAGAACGACGGAACTTTGACAGGCGATAGATATCGACGCCAGATTTGCCCTCGAGCTCCTCTGTTGCGCGGACAACGATACGTGTGCCGTCAACCTGCTCGATCACACCAGCGCGAGACGCAACGATTGCCGCGCGACTATCACGCGCCACAACGGCTTCCATACCTGTACCAACAAGCGGCGCATCAGTCTGCACCAAGGGCACGGCCTGACGTTGCATGTTCGACCCCATCAGGGCGCGGTTCGCATCGTCATTCTCTAGGAACGGAATGAGCGAGGCAGCAACCGAAACAACCTGCTTCGGCGAAACATCCATATACTAGATGTCTTCTTTCAGGATCAGCATCGCTTCGCCGTTCACACGGGCGTTTGCAAACTCATTGGTGAGTTCACCTTTGTCATTCACAGCCGTGTTGGCTTGAGCGATTTTATAAAGCTGCTCTTCCATGGCTGAAAGGTAGTGAACTTCGTCAGTCAGCTTGCTGTCGACAACTTTACGGTATGGGCTCTCAATGAAACCATACTTGTTGACGCGAGCATGCGTCGCAAGAGAGTTGATCAGACCAATGTTCGGGCCCTCTGGCGTTTCAATCGGACAGATACGGCCATAGTGCGTTGGATGAACGTCACGAACCTCAAAGCCCACACGCTCACGCGTTAGACCGCCTGGGCCAAGCGCTGACAGACGACGCTTGTGCGTAATCTCTGAAAGCGGGTTGGTTTGGTCCATAAACTGAGACAGTTGAGATGAACCGAAGAATTCACGAACGGACGCAACAACCGGCTTCGCATTGATGAGATCGTTCGGCATGACCGTATCGATATCGACAGAAGACATACGCTCTTTAATCGCGCGCTCCATGCGCACAAGACCGATGCGGTAGTTGTTTTCCATCAACTCACCGACAGAACGAACACGGCGGTTGCCGAGATTATCAATGTCGTCGACTTCGCCTGTACCGTCTTTCAGGTCTAGGATAACCTTCGTAACGCCGACAATATCGTCATTGCGAAGCGTACGAACCGTATCTTCAGCAATATCATAACCATCAACAGCGACTTTAAGACGTGTATTCATCTTAACCCGGCCGACGGCCGACAGATCATAACGCTCACCATCAAAGAAGAGCTGATTGAACAGAGCATCCGCAGCTTCCTGGGTTGGCGGCTCACCTGGGCGCATAACGCGGTAAATATCAGATAGCGCCTCGAAGCGTGTATCGTTCTTATCAGCCTTCAATGTGTTGCGCATCCAAGGACCGCGACCACCATTGTCGACATCTAGAATTTCGATCGCTTTGACTTTTTGCTCACGAAGCTCTGCAAGCAGCTCCTCCTCAAGCAGATCGCCAGACTCACCGTAAATCTCGCCGGTTTCGCGGTTCACGATATCACGCGCAAGGAATTTACCCTCAAGCGCGGCAGAGGGAAGTAAAAGCTCCTCAGTACCACCCTCAACAATGCGTTTTGCGGCGAGCGCCGTGATCTTACGGTCAGCTGGAGCAATAACTTTACCAGATTTCGCGTCAACCAAATCAAAGGCAGGCTTTTGGCCCTTCCACTGTTCTGGCTTGAATGCTGTAATCCAGCCCTTCTTGTCCATACAATACACAGACATCGTGTAGAACATGTCGAGGATAGAATCTGCATCATATCCGAGCGCCATAAGCAGCGTCGTCGCAGGCAACTTACGCTTACGGTCAATACGAACGTTCAGAATATCTTTGGCATCAAACTCAAAATCGAGCCACGAACCACGGTAAGGAATGATACGAGCAGCAAAAAGGAGCTTACCCGAAGAGTGGGTTTTTCCTTTGTCGTGATCGAAGAACACACCCGGCGAACGGTGCATTTGCGATACGATAACGCGCTCAGTACCGTTCACAATGAACGTACCCTTATCGGTCATTAGCGGGATGTCACCGAGATAGACTTCCTGCTCTTTAACTTCTTTGACGGACTTGGCGCCCGTGTCTTCATCAATATCGAAGACGACCAATTGAAGGCGAACCTTCAAAGGTGCTGCATACGTGAGATCACGCTGCATGCATTCTTCTGTATCGAATTTTGGCGGCTCGAACTCGTAGGAAACATATTCCAATGAAGCCCGTTCGTTGAAATCAACGATCGGGAACACTGACTTGAATACACCACCAAGACCGTCGTCTGTACGTTCGGCCTGCGGTGTGTGCATTTGCAAGAAATGTTCATATGAGGAGCGCTGAACCTCGATGAGGTTTGGCATATCGATGGCTTCGGGGATTTTGCCGAAGGATTTACGGATGCGTTTCTTTTCTGTGAAAGAGAGTGCCATCTTGTGTCCCGTTATTTACCGTTAGACCAATGGGCCCAGAGCGGTGTGTCGCCTAAAACGCGAGGACGCGGCAAAGCCAAACTGACTTTGCCGCGCTATCTTAATTGGGCCAAGGTCTCGCGCAGACCTTATTCCACACTCTACTACCCTCAAAAGAGGGATAGAATTTACTTGAGCTCGACAGTAGCGCCTGCTTCTTCGAACTTCTTTTTGATCTCTTCAGCTTCGTCCTTAGACACGCCTTCTTTGATCGCTTTTGGAGCTGCTTCAACGAGCTCTTTCGCTTCTTTCAGACCGAGGCCTGAAACAACTTCGCGAACAGCTTTAATGACGTTGATTTTCTTGTCGCCACCGCTGACGAGAATGACATCAAATTCTGTCTTCTCTTCAGCAGCACCGCCAGCGTCGCCGCCAGCTGCTGGACCAGCTACTGCAACTGCAGCCGCCGCTTTAATGCCACGCTCTTCGAGAAAGTCGTTAAGCTCTTTTGCTTCCATGATAGTGAGGCCGAGAAGCTCTTCACCAATTTTTGCGATATCAGCCATTTGTTCTGATTTCCTGTTTGGGGTTGAGGAGTAATAGTGGGTCTGTGTTGGGTTCTGACTTTAAGCCGCTGCCTGCTCGCCAATGACGTTGATAGCGCCCGCCAAACCTTGTCCCGGCGCATTGATACGCTGAGCGATCTGACTTGCTTGCCCCATAAGACGGGCAACAACAGTAGCAATAAGTTCTTCGCGAGACGGCATTTTAGAGAGCGCTTCCACACTCGCCGCATCAAGAATTTCATCTCCCATAATGCCGCCAACAATAACGAGCTTGTCGTTACCCTTAGCAAACTCTGAAGCACCCTTCGCCGCGGCGACTGGATCTTCAGCATAAGCAATGACAGTTTGGTCAACGAACATAGCATCAGCTACATCGCCGCCCTTACCATCGAGAGCTTTCTTAAAGAGACGATTCTTAATAACCTTCGCTGAAGCACCCTGCTCACGCAGAACGCCCCGGAACTTAGTCATCTCCGCAACTGTCAGACCGGTATAACGCGCCACGATGACGCTGCCAGAGTCAGCAATAACGCCTTCCAGCGTCTTGATGGCTTCGGCTTTTCCGGTTCTATCCATTACGGATCTCCTAGTAATAAGGCGACCGGACCATCCGGGCGCCTGGGATTGCCTTTGACAGCTTTGGCGCCATCATCAGCACCTGCCCAGGGCCTGGCGCACCGAACCACAAAAGTGGACCAACTTGCCTCACCCCGTCTATCATGGGGTTTATACCTCCGAAAAGGTAACCCATGGTCTGTGACAGGAAACGGGAGAAAGGCAAAGCCCATCTCCCGCAGCCGCCGCTCTTAACCTTTGATCCACAACCGCGCAACCCCTAAAAACAGAAAAGTCAACCATCAATTGGGATTGTGGAAATGAAGAGCATAAACCCGAACCGCCCACGCTTCGTCGATAGGAAAATAAGCAGCGACCAAATAAGATAGAACTACCTTCAACGGAAAGCGGCCAAGTATGCGGTAAGGGCTCTAGCTTAGCATCCCTATCCCAATGCCAGAATCCGATATGAATGGCGAAGTTGATTGTAAAACTGCCGATTTAGCAGCTTTGGCCAAGTCTACTGGCCCCATAACGAATATGGCAGCAATCAGCGTTACGATAGACGTCGCTAGCATTGTTGGAAACAGGCAGCGTATCCGTCATGTGTAGTAAGTTCAAAAAGAAGGGATTTCGGTACCCAGCAAGTTTGTCGTGATCAGATATCCTGAGATAACAAAGAACACATCGACGCCGACATAGCCGCCTTTGATCTATTCGAATTGAGCGTGAAACAATACAACGATTGTAACCGCCAAGGCGCGCAAACCGTCAATCTCTGGGCGATAAACCATACTAAACCTGTGATGCGTGGAATTTATTACTGTTGCCGGAAACCTACGAACCTTCAGGCTCGAGAAGAAGCCGGCCAATTGAGCAATTGTTGCAACCAAACCCTCTAACAATTCAACCGTGCGGACATCTGTCACAGAAAACGGGAGAAAAGCAATACTGATCTCCCGTTAGCGTTGTTGTTAGTTATAGCTCATCAAAGACCCGCCTTTTGAGAAGACCGCGCGTTCGTCATATCCTTCATACGCTTTTTTACCTCATCATCATAAGCATCCCACTCGGCCTGTGTTGCGCAACGCTTTGTGGCACGTAGCCGAGACCCGGTTTCAATTTTTTTGCGGCAAATGACCTCTTCGCCCGCCTCATTGGTCTGAACAGTAGTCTCGTTAGCATAACTCGCTTTTTTGCCCGCATAGTCAGCACTGGAGCTAACACAGCCCCCTAAAGCTAGTGCCGCAAAACCAGCAACGCAGATAATCTTCATTCGAATTCTCCTATGTACGGCCACTTCTTTTGACCACATCTTCAACAAATAGTTTTAAGCTAAAGCTCAGCGCAGGCAAAAAACTAGCGATTAAATATATTTATACAATACTCAAAGTCCTCTATAAAATATCTAAGCGCCAACAAACCCAACAGAACAAACTATTACTTTCAAGGCACCTAACGTCGAGCCATGTAAAAAAACGCCCGCCTGATTACTCAGACGGGCGTTTTCAAGATTCAGCCTGAATGCCGTTTAAGAAGGAATGACGTCTGCGCTATCAATCATCATACCAGCACCCATAGTAGAAGATACAGTGACCTTCTTAACGTAAGTACCTTTAGCGCCAGTCGGCTTCGCCTTCAAAAGCGCCTCAACAAATGCACGGATGTTCGCCTCAATGGCGTCCTGTGTGAATGATGCTTTACCGATACCGGCGTGAATGATGCCGAGCTTCTCAACACGGAATTCAACAGAGCCACCTTTGGCGTCTTTAACAGCCTGCGCCACGTTTGGCGTAACTGTGCCAACTTTTGGGTTAGGCATCAGGCCGCGTGGGCCAAGCACCTTACCGAGGCGACCAACCACAGACATCATGTCCGGAGATGCGATCACACGATCAAAGTCAGACTTACCGTTCTGGATCTCTTCCATCAGGTCTTCTGCACCAACAAACTCAGCGCCAGCTTCGCGGGCTTCGTCAGCTTTGGCATCGCGCGCAAAGACAGCAACACGAACATCTTTACCTGTGCCAGATGGCAAAGATACAACGCCGCGAACCATCTGGTCAGCGTATTTAGGGTCAACACCAAGGTTCACAGCGATTTCGATTGTTTCGTCGAATTTCGCCGTTGCATTGCTTTTCAAAAGCGCAGCAGCCTCAGTGACGGTGTATGCTTTTTCTGCCACAACAGTTTCAGAAATAGCGCGGTAACGTTTTCCTACAGCCATGTCTCTTATCCTGCCACTTCTAGACCCATTGAGCGCGCTGTGCCCTCAATGATCTTGGTTGCTTGATCGAGATCGTTAGCGTTCAGATCTTCCATCTTCACTTCAGCGATTTCACGGCACTGCGCGCTTGTCACTTTACCAGCGACTGCGCGACCCGGCTCTTTAGAGCCAGATTTCAGGCCAGCCGCTTTAAGTAGCATAGCAGATGCAGGCGGTGTCTTCACGACGAACGTGAATGACTTGTCCTGATAATAGTCGATAACGACCGGGAGTTTCATAGATTTGTCAGCGTTCGCGGTTTTCGCGTTAAACGCCTTACAGAATTCCATGATATTGATTCCGCGCTGACCTAGCGCCGGACCTACAGGAGGTGACGGGTTAGCAGCACCAGCGGGAATCTGGAGCTTAAGCTGCCCCAGCAATTTTTTAGCCATAATAGCCTCTCTGGCATTACGTGGCCGGGAGTCTTTCGATCCGGCCGCCTTGGTTTAGAGGGTCCGTGGTAGGGTCTAGGCGAACCTCCCACAAACGGATGTATTCCACGGGCGTGCCCGCGAAGCGCTGCGTAAAGACGATTTAGAGACTTAGGTCAAGCCGTTAGCTCGGAGCACCAACAGTTGCCTCAGGTTGCTCCACCGGAATCACAACAGGTACCGTGTTATGTGTGCCAGCTTGTTGCAATTGCTGGGTTAGGCCTGCGCCGACGCAGGTCATTACCGTTAAAACACTGAGGACCACAAGCGCGGTGAGGATAGCACGTTCAACCATGGCGGAACTTGGTGCAATGCCTATGCCAGCATCCCCTGTTACGCGAGTTTCATTCCGAGACACCCGCAACAAGAGAGCTTTACGTTGCGCAACTTCATTTCTCTAAAGCCACAATTTAGAGAGTTTCATGCCTTGGTTGAGTTTTTTTAGTTGCAGTGCAGCATTTTTATGCCCATCAAGTGATTATGAAACTTGTTGTGCTAAAAGAAACGACCGCCCGCGAAACGCGTGTTGCAGCAACGCCAGACACTGTCAAAAAGCTTATTGGGCTAGGACATAGTGTGGTGATTGAAAAAGGGGCTGGCCTAATGGCTGGCTACACGGACAGTGCTTTTAAAGAGGCAGGCGCTAGCCTCAAAACCAAAGCAGCAGCCATTAAAGGCTCGGACGTACTTCTCAGTGTCCGAATGCCTGACGCGGCCAAACTGCCTGAAGGCCAAACCGTCATCGGCATGCTCGACCCATTTAATTTCGACTCGGCCGCCGCAAACGCTAAATCGCTAACCACGCTTGCAATGGAATTCACACCCCGGATCAGTCGCGCGCAGAGCATGGACGCACTTTCCAGCCAATCTAACCTCGCAGGATACCGCTCCGTCATTGAAGGTGCGACGCTGTATGGCCGCGCTATGCCTATGATGATGACCGCTGCCGGAACAGTTGCGCCAGCCAAAGTATTTGTAATGGGCGCAGGCGTTGCCGGCCTGCAAGCCATCGCGACCGCCCGCCGGCTCGGCGCTGTCGTTACAGCAACGGATGTCCGCCCCGCAGCAAAAGAGCAAGTTGGCTCGCTCGGCGCGAAATTTGTCGCGGTTGAGGACGAAGAATTCAAAGCCGCCGAAACGGCTGGAGGGTACGCAAAGCAAATGTCCGCGGAATATCAAGCCAAACAAGCTGATCTTGTTGCCGCTCATATCGCCAAACAGGATATTGTTGTCACGACTGCGCTTATCCCGGGCAGAGCCGCCCCTGTTCTGGTGACAGAGGAAATGGTCAAAACCATGCGCCCGGGCTCAGTGATTGTGGATATGGCGGTATCACAAGGCGGCAACTGCCCTCTCTCCAAACCTGATGAGGTTGTGGATGTTGGCGGCGTGAAGGTTGCAGGGTTCACGAACCTGCCCGCGCATCTACCTGCCGATTCAAGTGCGCTCTACGCCAAGAACCTTTTGGCCTTCCTACCACTGATCACAAGCGAGAACGGCGAGCTGAACCTTGATACAGAAGACGAAATCGTCACCGCCATGATCTTAACGCAAGGCGGCAAGACCGTGAATGAAAGGCTGAACGCATGAAACTCCTAATGGCCTTTATTACGGCGGCTTTAGTCGCCGCCCCTGCTCAAGCCGCTGGCGTCGCGGATATCGACCCTAGTGTTTTTCTCGCAGGCATCTTTGTGCTTGCCTGTTTTGTCGGCTACTATGTCGTATGGAGCGTGACACCTGCCTTGCACACTCCGCTCATGTCCGTAACGAATGCTATCTCGGCAGTTGTTGTTGTTGGAGCGATCATCGCCGCAGCAGCCACAACGCTGGGCGGCGCAGATACAGAAACGTCTCAAAACGTTTGGGTTGCACGCGGTCTTGGCGCTGGCGCAGTCTTTCTAGCGGCAATCAATATTTTCGGCGGCTTCCTCGTCACCCAGCGCATGCTGGCAATGTATAAGAAGAAATAATCATGATTAGCGCATCTATTTCCGCCAGCCTTTATCTGGTGTCCGCCGTCCTGTTTATCTTCTCAATTAGAGGACTATCCAGCCCCGCCACCGCCCGCCAGGGCAACCAACTTGGTATGCTCGGCATGGCCATCGCGATTGGGACAACATTTGCAATTGTCGTCCCAGCGCTTGAGCCCATAACGATAGGCTTGATCGCCGTCGCAATAGTCCTTGGCGGCGGCATTGGCGCCCTGCTGGCACAACGCGCACCGATGACTGCAATGCCGCAACTCGTTGGCGCGTTTAACGCGCTCGGCGGCGGAGCATCTTTACTCGTTGCAGCTGCCGCGTTTTACGCACCCGCTTCATTCCAGTTGATGCAGGACGGCGCCATCCCCGGCCACTCACTTGTGGAGCTTGCAATCAGTGCGGTTCTCGGAGCAGTCACCCTCACCGGGTCGTTTGTCGCATTCGCAAAATTAAACGGCAACATCTCTGGCGGGCCAATCCTTTTGCCCCTCAGACACGTGCTGAATGCCATTCTGGGAATCGCATTGATCGTTTTGATAGTCGCTTTCTTCTTTAGCAACGGCGCAGCATCGGGCGGCGGTCATCTCATATGGTGGATTATCGGTGTATCTCTCGTCTTAGGCATTACGCTCATCATTCCGATCGGCGGGGCAGATATGCCAGTCGTTATCTCTATGCTTAACTCTTATTCCGGCTGGGCCGCTGCAGCCCTTGGGTTTGGTCTAGGCAATTTCGCTTTGATCATTGTCGGCGCACTTGTCGGCAGCTCCGGCGCGATCCTGTCTTACATTATGTGCAAGGGCATGAATCGCTCTTTCATATCGGTTATTCTTGGAGGCTTTGGCGCTCAGGATGGCGATGGCGGCGCAAGTGCTGGCGCGGAAGACCGCCCATTCAAACGCGGCAGCGCCGAAGATGCAGCCTTCATCATGAAGAATGCATCAAAGGTTATCATTGTGCCAGGCTATGGCATGGCGGTCGCACAAGCGCAGCACGCCTTGAAGGAAATGGTCGACAAGCTGAAAGCCGAAGGTGTGGAGGTGAAATATGCCATCCACCCCGTTGCTGGCAGGATGCCGGGACATATGAATGTTCTGCTCGCCGAGGCTCAGGTTCCGTATGACGAAGTGTTCGAACTTGAAGATATCAATTCTGATTTCCGAAACTCAGAAGTTGCTTTCGTCATCGGTGCAAATGACGTCACAAATCCCGCCGCAAAGACCGATAGCTCCAGCCCAATCTTTGGCATGCCTGTCTTAAACGTAGAAGATGCTGGTACCGTCCTCTTCATTAAGCGCAGCATGGGCGCCGGGTATGCAGGCATTCAGAATGAATTGTTCTTCAAAGACAATACAATGATGCTTCTGGCCGATGCCAAAAAGATGGTCGAAGACGTCGTGAAGGCGCTTTAAAAAAACCGGTAGGGCATTCACCCTACCGGTAGTTGTTTGCAAACAGGATTTTCGTATCCACTGTTCACTCTTCGAGCTTTTTCGGGCAATGTCAGCCATATTAAAACCACTCGCCAATTGGCGAATGAGTTTTATTTCACGAGGGGTAACCCCAACTATTTTGGATGCTTTCGCCACAAGCTGTGTTTTTACATGGTGGTCGAGTAACAGGCCCGCAGCAATGACTCTGCTCACTTGTTCCATGGTAGGCTTCGACGGTGCGCCAGTGGCCGAAAATCCAGCAACGAGCCCCGTGATGTCTTTTATCGGCATAGCAAAACCGTTGAGGCGATTATGAGCCGCAGCATCCGCGCAAAACTCAGTGTCCTTAGGCGTTAGCTCGATCGTTGGTTTGCCGAAGAAAAAGGGACCTTCTTGATACCGAGCAGCATTTATTGCCCAATCTACTTGGCTGTATTGTTTTTCTTCATAGATTTTCCGCCAGACTGGATCCCAGTGGCGAAACTCTAGTCTCGATGGCTCCCCATGAGCATCGACAGTCACGCGTGAATAAAATGCTGCTCGGTATCAAGAAGGTCCCTTTTTCTTCGGCAAACCAACGATCGAGCTAACGCCTAAGGACACTGAGTTTTGCGCGGATGCTGCGGCTCATAATC
>JAQWGO010000023.1 GCA_029238175.1 Henriciella sp.
GGTGGGCTTGCCCATAAGATACCAAATAGAGGCCAGGATCTGCACTGCCCCAGAGGTGATGCAGACAAGATATGAGCAACGCGCCGCCGCAGGCGCATCCAAATTGGATGCTAACAGCCACGCCGAAAGGCTGGCATTACACCTCGCACCCAATCTGGATGCGCCTCAAGCTCTGTATCGTGAAGTGGAAACACTGTCCGGCATTTACCTGAACCCAAAATCTAACTTGCTCGTTCTGGCTTATTCAGCGCATAAAGCCTTATGCGCGACGAACGCCTCTTTCCTCTGTTTCAGACGCTCGATGCCCTGCCCGGTATCGGTCCGAAACTGAAACCAACGCTAGAGCATTTGGTCGGCGGTGAGCATGTCTGGGACCTGCTCCTTCATATGCCAGAGCGTTGGATTGACCGCCGCCCGGTGGATACATTCGACGCCCTTGTCCGCGGCGAAGTCGCCACCGTGCAAGGCGAAGTGCACAGCGTTAAAGCGCCCTATAATGAACGCGCGCCAACCCGTGTTGAACTCTTCGACGGGACCGGATTTCTAATCCTCTCCTATTTCCGCGCCGACCCGCGCTGGCTACAGGGCCAATTCCCGGTCGGCAAAGAACGCATTGTTTCAGGCCGCATCGATGAATATCGCGGCGAACGCCAGATGAGCCATCCTGACTTCGTGATGGACCCGGCGAAAGGCGAGTTTCCGCCGCCTGTCGAACCCATCTACCCCCTCACCGCTGGCCTCACCAACAAACGCGTTCATGCCACCGTGAAGGCCGCGCTAGACCTAATTCCGGATGAACTACCGGAATGGATCGACGGCCCGCTCGTCGAAAAAGAAAACTGGCCCACTTTCAAAGCGGCCATGCAAACTGTCCACGCGCCAACCGAATGGGATGAAGACGCCATCAATCTGGCCCGTACCCGTCTCGCTTATGACGAAGCACTGGCACGGGAGCTCACCTTCGCCAAAGCCCGCGCCGCCAGAACGAAACGCCCCGCGCCCGCGATACCTGCGGCCCCTGACACCTTGAACGCGCTGGTGAAAACCCTGCCCTTCAAACCAACCGGGGCGCAGATCAAAGCCACCAAAGACATCATGTCGGACATGGCCAAACCCCACCCCATGCGCCGCATGCTACAAGGCGACGTTGGCTCTGGTAAAACCCTCGTCGGTGCATTTGCCGCCGTTCAAGCCGCAGCGTCTGGTTTCCAAACCGCCTTCATGGCCCCCACCGAAGTCTTGGCGAGACAACAGTTCGATACGCTAGACGCCATGCTCTCCCCGCAAGGCTACACCGTCGCCGCTCTCACAGGACGCGATAAAGGCAGCGCCCGTCAGTCCACCCTAATGGGGCTCGCCGATGGCAGCATAAACATAATCGCAGGTACCCAAGCCCTGTTTCAAGAAGGCGTGGCATACAAAAAGCTGGGCCTAATTATCGTCGACGAACAACACCGTTTCGGCGTGGTCGATCGGATGAAACTCGCCGGTAAGGGCACAGCCCCTCATGTCCTCGTCATGAGTGCGACGCCCATTCCACGGACCTTGGCACAATCCATAAACGGTGATCTGGACGTCTCCATCCTTGATGAGAAACCAGCAGGACGACAACCAATCGAAACCCGTGCAATTGCCGATGATCGTATTGAAGACGTCATCACTGCAGTCGGCCGGGCAATACAGCGCGATGAACGTGCCTTCTGGGTCTGCCCCCGTGTTGAAGTCGATGATGAAGACGGCAGCAGCGCAATCGCCCGCGCCGCAATGCTGCGTGAAGTCTTGGGTGTCCCGGTCGGTCTCGTCCATGGACGCATGAAAGGCGAAGAAAAAGACGCGGCGCTTGAAGACTTTAGAACTGGGCGCACAAAACTCCTTGTCGCGACCACGGTGATCGAAGTTGGTGTGGATGTTTCTGAAGCCACAATCATGGTCATCGAACGCGCCGAAGGCTTCGGCCTTGCCCAGCTTCACCAGCTGCGAGGGCGGGTTGGGCGCGGCGACAAACCAAGCTTCTGCATTCTACTCTACCGTCCACCACTTACAGAGCATGCCAGAGAACGCATCGATACACTCCGCAGAACTGAAGACGGTTTTGAGATTGCAGAGGCGGATTACAAATTACGGGGCGCAGGCGACTTGCTCGGCAAACGCCAGTCTGGCCTTATCTCTTACCGCCTAATTGAACTTGAAGAGCACGCCGACCTTATTCCAATCGCCCGTCAGGATGCACGCTTGGCTGTTGAGAAGGCCGACAAAATGTCAAAACAGCGCGCTGCTGCTCTAGCGCTCCTCAGCCAACTCCTCAGCCCGGACCTCACCTTCAGCGATTGAGGATGGGGTCGTATCCGGGATTCCATTGGTCGGCTTAAAGTCCGGAACCACCAAACCTGCCGTCAGGATCATTTTTGCCCCCTCTTCGACGGTCATCTCCATTTCAATACACTCTTCTGGATTTACATAGATAAGAAAGCCAGAAGTTGGATTAGGCGTCGTTGGCACGAACACACCGATCTTATCCGTCCCTAATCGCTCGCCAATCTCACCTTTGGCGTGGGAAGATACAAATCCGATACACCAAGACCCGGTCTTAGGATACTCAATCATCACGCAGCGATCGAAGCTTGCTTGCTGGTTATTCGTAAGCACCTCAGTCAGCTGTTTAATCGCCGCATAAACATTTCTGACAATTGGTACGCGACTTAGAATTCGGTCAGTGGCCGAAAGCAGCGAACGACCAACTAGGTTCGCGGCAACCGCGCCCAAGACTGTCAGTGCGATAATAAGCACCAAAACGCCAAAACCCGGGATAGCATAATTGGTGTACGTTTCTGGCTTCAACAAAGGCGGCAAAAGCGGCCTGACCCTGTCATCAATAAACGTAATAAGGAATTGCAGAATGAAGAACGTCGCCGCGAGCGGTGCCGCGATCACCATCCCAGCAAAGAAGCGTCCGCGTAACCATGCAAACAGCCCCAATTTCTTGGGCGGTTTTGGCGTTGGAATCATTTCTTCCGGTGTCATCCGCTTCGTCATTTTGGTATCCTGAAAGTCAGCCTGCCGCCTCGTCATACTTGGCGAGCCTAAGTTTGTCGTTAATTGTGGCAAAGATGGGAACAGATAGTGATTTTAAAAGCAGCCTCAGCACTCTTTTCACAGGAGTTTTTGGCGCGGACGCTAAGCTTGAAAGCTTCAAACGACTTTCTGGTGGGGCGAGCCAGGAAACATGGGCCCTAGCTGGCTCTGGACATGAAGCCATTTTGCGTCGAGCACCCGGCGGTGTTTCAACCGCGCGCTCTTCTGCCGCCATAGATCTACCAACTGAGGCAATCCTGATCGAAGCCGCCAGAAAACAAAACGTTCCGGCACCAGCTGTCCTGCATACACTTTGCGAGCGCGACGGATTAGGCGACGGGTTCCTGATGAAGCGGATTGCAGGTGAAACGATTGCCCGTCCAATTTTGAGGAATGACAAATTTTCTGAAGCGCGTGCCCTACTGGCAGGCCAGTGCGGCGCGGCCTTAGCAGGAATTCATCAGATCGCGCTTGAAACGCTACCTGACCTCCCCAAAAGTGATGGCTTGGCTCAGGTCGCACAATACGAAGATATTTACCGGAGTTTCGACACACCGCGGCCGATATTTGAGCTCGCAATTTCGTGGCTAAAAGCCAACGCTCCCGCAACAAAAGAGTTTGTTCTAGTGCACGGTGACTTCAGGCTCGGCAACCTCATGGTCGATGAAGAAGGTTTGGCAGCAGTCTTGGACTGGGAGCTGGCGCATCTTGGCGACCCTCGCGAGGACCTCGCTTGGATATGCGTCAACTCGTGGCGGTTTGGCCAAAGCCAGAGCAGAGTTGGCGGATTTGGGCAGCTTGATGATATGCTCGCCGCTTACAACTCAGCTACCGGTCAAAATTTCTCGCCGCAAGACATTGATTGGTGGGAAATGCTTGGAACCCTAAAATGGGGTGTCATGTGTATGATTATGTATGAAGCTTTCAGATCCGGCAGTGATCCCAGCGTCGAGCGCGCCGCAATTGGGCGACGCGTATCTGAAACAGAAATAGATCTTGTGAACTTATTGGAGGCGCAGTGTGCATAATCATCCAAGTGTCGAGGAACTCATTCTGTCTGTGAAAAACTTTATCGACGAAACAGCAGCGCCTAACCTTGAAGGGCATGCCGCATTTCATGCCCGCGTGGCTTCAAACGCACTTGCGACTGTGCTCAGGGACATAGCGGCGCGGCCAAAGAATGAAACCGACGAGACAGGCAGGCTTCAAACTTTAC
>JAQWGO010000043.1 GCA_029238175.1 Henriciella sp.
GCAGTGGTTGGTTATGAGTATGGATATTCACTGGCTAATCCGAATGCGCTGACAATGTGGGAAGCTCAGTTCGGAGACTTCTCAAACGGCGCGCAGGTCTTCTTTGACCAGTTTATTTCAAGCGCTGAGCGGAAATGGCTGCGCATGTCGGGCCTGACATTGCTGTTGCCGCACGGGTATGAAGGTCAGGGGCCAGAGCATTCATCGGCCCGTCTTGAGCGTTTCTTGCAAATGTGCGCTGAGGACAATTGGCAAGTCTGTAACCTGACGACACCAAGCAACTATTTTCATGCGCTTCGTCGTCAAATCCACCGCGACTTCCGAAAGCCGCTTGTGATTATGACGCCGAAATCGCTCCTTCGTCATAAACTTGCGACCAGCACTTTGGATGATCTGAATACGAAATCATCATTCCACCGTGTTTTGTGGGATGATGCCGAAACACCGGGCCGCGAAGGCGAAGTTAAGCTTGTCGAAGACAAAAATATTCGCCGTGTCGTCGTTTGCTCAGGCAAGGTTTACTATGATCTATTCGAAGCCCGTGAAGAAAGCGGCGCGGACGATATCTACCTCCTTCGCGTAGAGCAATTCTACCCTGTGCCGCGTAAGGCACTGATGACCGAGTTAAAGCGTTTCACGAATGCTGAGATTGTTTGGTGTCAGGAAGAGCCGCGCAATATGGGTGGTTGGACCTTCATTCGCGATGAGATCGAATGGGCGGCGAGCAAGGTTGGATTTAAGCAACCGCGCCCGAAATATACCGGGCGTCCACCAGCTGCTGCTACGGCAACAGGTTTGATGGCGACCCATAATAGAGAAAAAGATGCGTTCATTGGCGCGGCTCTCGGTGATAAGCCTGTAGAAGATAGCCTCGTTACCGGATAAGATGATTACAAAGATACGAAACAGAGACCTGATATGACCGACATTACAGTCCCTATCTTGGGCGAAAGCGTCACCGAAGCTACGGTTGGCAAATGGATGAAGGCGGCAGGCGATGCCGTTGCGAAAGACGATGTACTCGTCGAGCTTGAAACCGACAAAGTTGCGGTTGAGGTCTCTGCCGAGGAATCTGGCACTCTGAGCGAGATTGTTGCTCAAGAGGGTGACACGGTTGAGATCGGCGCGCTGCTTGGAAAACTTGGCGGTGCGAACGGATCTGCTGCGAAAGCGGCGCCTGCGGCTCCAGCTGAGCCTGCTGCACCTGCGGCTGCTGGCGGAGCCAGTGTCGATGTTCAAGTTCCGAGTATGGGTGAGAGTGTTGCGGAAGGTACAATGGGGACTTTGCTGAAACAGGTTGGTGATGCCGTTTCTAAAGATGAAACCATTGCAGAGATCGAAACAGATAAGGTCGCCTTGGAAGTTCCGTCTAGCGCCAATGGCGTCATTGCTGAGTGGCTGGTTGCGGAAGGCGATTCGGTCACGCCAGGCGCGGTTATCGCGCGTGTCACGTCCGGCGCTGGCGGCGCTGCTGCCCCGGTCAAAGCTGCGCCTGCTGCTGCAACGGGCGAGCGCCCTGTTTCACCTGCTGTACGCCGAGTATCTGCGGAAGCAGGCGTGAATCCGGCTGATATCCCGGGAACTGGCCGTGATGGCCGTGCAACGAAAGCGGATGCTATGGCTTATGTAAAAGCTCCAAAGGCTTCTGCAGCGGCACCCGCGACGGCGAAAGCGCCGCGTGAAGTTGGACCACGCGAAGAGCGTGTGAAGATGACGCGTCTTCGCCAGACAATCGCGCGCCGCCTGAAAGAAGCTCAGGAAACCGCCGCGATGCTAACCACATTCAACGATGTGGACATGACGGCGATTATGGCTCTGCGCAAAAAGTACAAAGAGCCGTTCTTTGACAAGCATGGCGTGAAGTTGGGCTTCATGGGTTTCTTCACAAAAGCTGTTGTTGCGGCGCTTAAAGAAATTCCAGCAGTGAATGCTGAGATCGATGGCACGGACATCATTTACAAAAACCATTTTGATGTCGGTATGGCGGTTGGCACTGAGAAGGGCCTCGTCGTTCCGGTTATTCGCGATTGTGATGAGCTATCACTTGCGGGCATTGAGAGTGAGCTTGGTAGTCTTGCCAAGAAGGCGCGCGATGGCAACTTGACCATTGGTGACATGCAAGGCGGCACATTCACGATCACGAATGGCGGCGTTTATGGTTCACTCATGTCGACGCCTATCCTGAACCCCCCGCAATCGGGTGTTCTGGGTCTGCACCGTATTGAACAGCGTCCAGTTGCGATCAATGGCGAAGTGAAAATCCGTCCGATGATGTACTTGGCTCTGTCTTATGACCACCGTATCGTGGATGGCAAAGAAGCGGTGACCTTCTTGGTTCGCGTTAAGGAAGCGCTTGAAGATCCAGAGCGTATGCTTCTCGAAATCTAGCTTTATAGAGCAATGAATTTTCAAAAGGCCGCGCTTGTCGCGGCCTTTTTTGGTTTTTGAAGAGTTAATATGGCCGGGTAAGTTCTGGCTCCGAATTCAATCATTCTGTTGTGTTCATCGTTTACGCATGGCTGAAAATTGCAGTCGGGCGGACTCATGACAAAACAATCTACAGTCTCAAAGGCAGAACTCGAGACAATCACCACAGCTGAGCAAGCGCGTCAGACGAGAGATGTCGCGTTAATCTCTCTGGTTTCGCCAGTTCTGTTTATGGCAAGTTTGGTGAGTGCCGCTGTTTTGTTGATGAGCGACCTAGGCCGCAGCTCTGATATTTTTGGGTTTTGGTTGATCGGACAGTGTCTCGTCTGCGGATCGCTGTTTTTGTTAAGTTTGCGAGAGCGATCTGAACTGTTCGACGGGAAGCGTTTAACACGCTCTATGATCAAACAGTTCTCGTTTGTCGGACTGGCCGTGTCTTGGGGAATTGTGCCCGGCATCTTGGCCATGATTGACCCTGCCACGCCGCACCTCGTGTTCGGAGCAATTCTGTCTGGTACGACGTTATCTGCAACCGTTATGTTGCAATACATGCCGAAGTTTGGACGCATCCTTCTGGCGATCACTGTCGGCGGGTTTGTATCCAACATTGTGTTCCAGCCGGATATTCAGTCAGCCGTCGTTTCATTGATCATGCTGGCCTATTTTAGTGGCTTGGCGGTCTGCACACGCTGGTACTTTTCGAGGTTCAGCAAGCGCCTCGACGATGTGGAAGAGTCGATTCAACGCGCCAAAGAGATGAATAGCGTGCTCCGCGACGTGGGCGTGTCGACGAATACGTGTTTCTGGCGCACCAATGATGATGGCATTATTGTTGAGATGAGTAACACAGCTCTTTTCGGTGATATGCTTGAAAGCTCCGCAATGAAGCAAGACTTGGTTTCGCTATTTGAGCCATCTCAAGAGCGAGAGCTGCTGAAAGCCCGAATGGCCAGAGGCTCAGAAGTTGTCGCCTTGGAACTTCAAGTTAAAGCCAGCGTAGATACCGCGACATCGCACTGGAAAGTATCTGCGCGCCCGAATTTCGCCGATGGAAAGTTTACAGGTTATCAAGGCGCCACAACTGATATTTCTCATGTTCGCCGCACAGAGGAGCGCGTCGCTTTTCTAGCTGAGTATGACCGCTTAACTGGCGTGTTAAACCGCTCGTCATTTGCCGAGCACTTGCGAACACACCTGGAGGATCCAGTTAGCGATACGCACGAAAGCGCGCTGATCTGGATTGATCTGGATAACTTTAAGTGGATCAATGACACGTTCGGGCATGAAGGTGGTGACCAAGTATTACGTCTGGTTGCGTCTCGCTTGGAGCAGCTTTGTGAACCTGCCGATACGATATCCCGCTTAGGCGGCGATGAGTTTGCAATACTTACGCGCCGCAAGCGCCGTGATGGGAAAACACAAAAGTTCGTAGAAAAGCTAACGGCAGCTCTGCAGGAGCCATATGATTTTGCCGATACTGACGTCCAGTGCGGCGCAAGCGTCGGCCTTCGCCGGATCGATGATCATTCTAGCGACGTTGAGGCGCTGATGAAGGAAGCTGATCTGGCGCTATATGCCGCCAAATCAGAGGGCCGTGGATCGTGGAAGGAGTATTCTGACGCTTTTAAAGCCAAAGTGCGCGGCCAGAGAGAATTAGCGAAGGATCTTAAGGCTGCGATTGCTGAAGATATCCTCAGCTTAAAATACCAGCCGATTGTTGACTCAAATACTGGCGCTGTCGTGGCCATCGAGGCGCTCTCGCGTTGGCATCACCCCACCCGCGGCGCAGTCTCTCCATCAGAGTTTATCCCAATCGCAGAAGACAATGGCATGATCGTCGCGCTTGGCGACCGCGTCGTTGAGAAGGCCATTGAAGCCGCATCGCGGATACCTGAGAGCGTACGCGTGGCAATGAACATATCGCCGCTTCAGGTTCACAGCAGCCGGTTGATCACACTTATCGAAGGCAAGCTCGCTGAAACCGGTGTTTCACCGGACCGTATTGAGCTTGAGATCACTGAGTCTCTGTTTCTGTCGGACAACGCGTTTATTCTGGACCGGCTTAGAAAGCTGAAAGATCTTGGTGTTCGGATCGCTTTGGATGACTTTGGCACTGGTTTCTCGTCGCTGGCTTATCTGCAGCGTTTCCCATTCGATAAGCTGAAGCTCGATCAGGCTTTTGTGCGCGGTATCGAAACTAGCGACCAAAGCTGTGCGATTGCACGCGCGACCATCTCAATGGCACATGCCCTTGGCCTCACCGTCACAGCGGAGGGCGTCGAAAGCGAGGCACAGGCGACGTTCTTGCGCGATCAAGGCTGTGACGAGTTGCAGGGTTACCTGTTTAGCCGTCCTCAAGACGAAGCGAACCTCGGCACCTACTTGCGTTCAATGGAGCTTCTGGCTGAAGCGCGGCCCGTTCGCGTGTCTGACAATGTCGTTCAGATCGCTAAGCACAAATAGCGTTTAGGTTTCTGGCGCTTCATATTCAGGGGCCACTTCAAACGCGATATAGTGCTTTCAGGCGAATGAGAGGCTTTGTTCCCAGATGGACTTTGGCTGCATTTCTTCATGCGGCTCATCTAAGAATTCAGCAATGACACCAACGGTCTCTTCTGCTTTGGTGACCAAGAAGAGATGTCCGCCATCTTCAACCACGTGAAGGCGGCTGTTTGGAAGCGCGGTGTTCAGGATATGGGCATTCGCCATCGGAACGATCGCATCACGGTCGCCGCCCATCACCAGAACCGGCATACGCAGGAAGCGAATGAAGGGTAGCGATGACCAGCCAAGGAATGCCGTTAGTTGATACACATACCCCATCGGGGCTGGCGGTTTCAGGCTAGAAATATGGTTTGAAGAGTTATCGCCGCTTTCGTCACCGTATAGGGTTTCGAAATTCTTCTTCATATAATCAGGATCGGTATAGCGGCGTGCGTCGGCCATCTTTGATAAGGCGCCGATTTTACCCGGCACCATTGTCATACCAGCGGTCGTTGCCGCCAAAATTACTTTACCAACGGTTTTGCGATACTGGAACGCAAACTGTTGGGCCATCGCGCCGCCCCATGAAACGCCCATGACGTCTACATCGTCCATTCCGTACTGGTCGCATAGCTTGCGCGCCAGCCGAGCCATCATCCACGGACGATACGGGAATTTCGCAGCCGGGCTCTCGCCAACGCCGGGCATGTCAAATGTGATGATCTCACGATCAGTAATCCACTCGCCCAAGCCAAAAGCCAGCTCAAGGTTTGCGCCGATACCGTTGAAGAACAGAAGCGGCCGCTTATCGCTGGGTTCCAAGGCATGCCAATGGGCTACGCGAACAGTGTGCGCCCCAATGGTTTCCATTGTGATCTGTGGAAGCCGGCCAGCGGCGTTTGATTTGGCAGCCATAGGGCGCCCTCCTAATCCTGTCAGTCACGCCCGGCTCTTAGCGGCCTAGTCGAACACGTATTTTCCGGGCGAGTCGTACAGCGCCGGGAATTTCTCTGATCCCTGCTGTTCAGGCGCAGGGACCATTTCACCACCATGTTCATGCAGCCACTCTGCCCAACGTGTCCACCATGAACCTGCAACTTCTTCTGCGCCTGCAGCCCATTCATCAGCCGTAGCTTCGAGTTTGGGGTTAGCGAAATACTTGGCTTTTGGGTTGCCGGGTGGGTTGAGGAGTGACTGAATATGTCCGCTGTTCGACAGAACAAATTCAATCTTATCAGAACCTAACAAGCCAGTTGTGCGGTAACAGGCTTTCCACGGTGTAATGTGATCTGTCACGCCGGCCACGATAAAGCTGTCACATTTAACTGCTGTCAAGTCAGCCATGTGGCCAGCTACTTCAACTGTGCCCGGATTGGCGAACGGCTGTTGAATGCCGAAATCGAGATAATCTGAGTGCAATGCAGCTGGTAGATTCGTTGTGTCATTGTTCCAATAGAGAACGTTATATGGCGGCGGATCTTCACCCATCAGGTAATTATTGACGACATAGTTCCAGACCAAATCATTTGGACGCATCCACGCAAACATACGCGCGAGGTCATCGCCCTTCAGCACGCCTTTACGGGCTGAATAGCGGCGAGCGATTTCAAGACTACGCTCAGACACCATTTGGCCGATGTCGCTGTCGTCTGGTTTTGGGTTCAGGACGCAAACTTGGAAAGTCAGAGAGTTGATGCGATCATCACCAGCTGCTGCAAGCATGCTGGCAAATGTCGCTGTCGTAATGCCGCCAGAACAGGCGCCAGAAATGTTGATTTTATCAGAGCCTGTGATCTGTTTCATCACTTCGGTACATTGGATCAAGCTGTCAACATAGTCAGACAGACCCCAATGACGGTGCTCCTTCGTCGGGTTGCGCCAAGAGATGATGAAGGTCTGGAAGCCCTGACGCAGCAGGAATTGGACAACCGACGTGATCGGGTCGAGGTCACTTGCGTAGAACTTGTTGATCTGTGGCGGGATCGACAAGAATGGGATTTCACGAACTTCCTCTGTTGTTGGGGTGTACTGAATGAGTTCCATCATCTCATTCTTCCAAACAACTTTGCCCGGCGTCGTCGCAAGGTTCTCACCAACCTCAAATGGACGACCGTCTACTTGGCTCGGCATACCGCCATTTTTCGTCAGATCTTCGTATGCGTTTTGAAGGCCTTTGATCAGTGATTGGCCGCCGCTATCGATGACGCGTTTCTTCGCAGCAGGGTTCGTCAACAGAGCATTGGTTGGAGAGATTGCATCTGTGATCATGTTCATAACGAACTCAGCGCGAGCATGTTCCATTTCGCCAAGCTTAAGGTCGCCGACCCAGTCTTTCAGATTGTCTTGCATCGCAAGATAGGTCTGCATGCCGCGTTTATAGAATGGATTGTTTGCCCATGCCGGATCGCGGAAGCGTTTATCCTTGCGATCTGGAGCACGTTCAGATTTGCCAGCCAGAATATCATAGCCTTCTTTGGCCATTTTGCCTGCGTATTTCGCATTCGCGACAGGTGAGATACTTGTTCGGCGCAGCATCATTGCGACAGAGCCCAAAAGCTCTTGTCGGTTTAGGCCGCCCATCATTGGGTTAAAGGCGTTTGTTGAATCAGCGGCTGCTTGACCGATATAATCTGACGTTTTGCTCATGAATCTCTCCAGATATCCTCCCGCCCGAACGATGTTCGGTGCGGCACAAGGCTTGCTCTTATGGTTGAGAGTCTAAATTTGACTAACCTTGCACGATCAAATTCGTTTCATATTGACGTTTTGCTGTCAAATAGACTGTAATGACAGTGAATTCTCGCATTAGGCGAGCTGGAGAGACATGAAAACGCGCGATCGTATCTTAGATGTTAGCCTGAGCCTCTTCAATGAGGAGGGTGAAGCTGCGCAAACAGCGGTTGATATTGCCAATGCGTTGGATATGTCGCCGGGCAATCTGTATTATCATTTCAAAGGCAAAGAGCCGATCATTGAGGCGTTATTCGACCGCTTTGAGGAAGAGATGCAGATCATCCTAGGCGGTTCTCCCAGTGCGGTGACATCGATCGAGGATAATTGGGTCTTTGTTTATATCGTCCTTGAAGAGATTTATGACTTCCGTTTCTTCTATCGCAATATTGGCGATATGATGGAGCGCTATCCTGCGATGGCGAGCCGGTTCCGGCGTATACTTGCCATGAAACGCAAAGCGATTAACGAAGTTCTCGGTTCGCTCGAAAAGCGTGACTTGGTTCATGTCGACAAGCGTTTGCGGGATCATCTTGTAAAGCAGATGGTTGCCACCCTTACTTTCTGGTTGAGCCACGACTTACTGGAAGGCGAACAACGCGATGGGCCGCGATTGATCCACGATACGGTGCTTCAATTCATGTTACTCGTCGTGCCTTACATGGGTGAGGCTGGATATGAAGCCATGGTCGGTATGTTGGACCGGCATCGTGAACTGGTCAAAAGCTAGCGCCTATTCGGGTAAGTCGCTGACCGGGAGTTTGGTTTCTCGCCGTGTAGAAAACCGGCCCTCAAATGCCACAATCAAGCAGGCTGCGATAATGATCACGGCACCTGCCCATGTTTGCCAGCCGGGATATTCTGAAAAGAAGATTGAGCCGAATAGGCCGCTCCAAATAAGGGCTGTATATTCTAACGGCGCTAAGCGCTGGGCGGGCGCGCGGGCATAGGCCAGTGTCATTAGATACCACACGACATAGCCAAAAATCCCGAACATAACGAAGTATGGGATATCGCTCCAATTGGGCATGCCGAACAATCCGATAGTGACGGGAAGCATCGCAATGGCGGGCATGACGTTGGTAAACATCGCAATTGTTGTAGCGTCTTCTTTGGTTGCTCTCATGCGGAGTAAAACAAGGACGAGTGCGTAAAGGAATGCTGCCAAGAAGCATGATGCGATCCCCAGCATGCGGTTGCCATCAGGGATGGCTTCAGGTGGATTGCCAGTTACGGCAAGAGCCGCGCCAGCAAAGCCAATGACGGTTGCGAGTAATGCAATTTTAGTGATCTTCTCACCCAGCAGAGCCCATGCCACGAACGGGACCATAAGGGCGGCTGTAAAACCAATGGTTGTGGCTTCGGCTAAGCGCAGATGCATCAGCGCGTAGAAGAAGGTGAAAGCGCCGCCTAGTTGCACAATTCCGCGCATAGCATGGAACCGAATGGCTTCGACGCTGGGCATAGGACGGTTCTGGGCACGAAAGACGGAAAGCGCGATGAGGCCGCCAAACATAAATCGCCACGCAAGCAGGTGATGGAGGCCAGCATCTGGCGCAATGGCTTTAACCAGCGCATCAATGCCTGATCCCATACCAATCGCGATCACCGCGATAAGAAGCGGGACTGACAAGAAGAATTTTTTCATGTCTGCCCCTTAACGGTCTCAGGCGGGGGCGTGTTTAAACACCGCGCTTCGCCAGCCGGAACGATCAAACGGTGCCCATTCGCCCTTTGGTTGGGCGAGGCGATCGGCAACAGCGACCATAACCAGCGGATTAACGCCAAGGCCAACATGGCTAGCCGGAACCACGATGTTTTCGATTTGATCGTGACCATCTTGTGCGGGTTGGATCGATCCACGCCAAGCAACAACACCGTCTGTCTTTGTCAGGATGGATGTGGTTGGAACAGGAGGGGCCATTTCGAGGTTCGCATAGCGGCCTTCGGCTTCTGGCGTCGTTTCTTTGCCATTAATCGCTTCGAAGATTTTGCTAGGCGCAGACCATTTGCGATTATTCGAGATCGGGCTGCCGAGCGAGATGACTTGGCGCACGATATCGGGATGCATTTTGGCGAGTTCACGGGCGAAAACACCGCCAAGGCTCCATCCGACGATCGACATTTTCTGTCCCGTATCGTCAAAAATCGATTCAACCAGGTCCGACATTTCGCGCTCTCTTGCTTCATTAAAGCGAAGATTGCGACCAAGACCCCAGCCAAAAGACTGGTATCCAAGATCATCAAACAGGCGGCGCATTGGGCGCGTAGATGTGTCGCCAGCCATAAAGCCGGGCAGAACAAGAACGGGGTGGCCGTCACCTTTTGGTAGGTTTTTCAATGGCTTACGGAGTAGACTAAAGGCACCAAATTCAAAAATGGCGCGGCCTTCGGTGAAGGTCCAAAATAGAGATGGCGGTTTGGCCATTGCAGCAGCAGTCATATTATTCTCCCGTTAGCCGTGTTTACACGGTCATCATTGCAACCTTGGTCTGTAAAACTTCATGATGCAAGGGAAGAGCTGGATTGGTTAGGAATATATGAAGCAGGCATTTGGCGGACGTCAGCGAAGACCTGATATTGCAGGTAGCATAAGACATGCCGCAGGGTTTCCCCTCGAACATATACAAAGCTAAGGCGCATCCAGATTGGGTGCGAGGTGTAATGCCAGCCTTTCGGCGTGGCTGTTGGCATCCAATTTGGATGCGCCTGCGGCGGCGCGTTGCTCATATCTTGTCTTTGCAGCCTCTAGGGTTGCAATGATCCTGGCCTCTATTTGGTATCTTATGGGCAAGCCCACCGTCGGGCAGGTCGCTACCCGGGGCGATACTATAAAGACCCGACTGTAACCGGGCGTGGGGTTTCGGAACCACCATGCCTAGCCACAGACCGCCGCTCCCACTCTCAAAACCACGCCGTTCGCGATCAGCCCTGTGTGAGGGTGGGATAGGTGGAGTATAGGCCGGGTGCATTGGGGCGGGGATAGATTTATTTTTCACCGCAGGTTTTATGGAATCTAGCTTGACAACAACTAGTTGTACAATAAGTTTCGCAATAAGTTGTATAAATGGCGAGCTAATGAAAACTCAATTCCTGAATACCGATGCTGCTTTTGCTCTGCGTGTGAAGCAATTGCAGGATAAATTATATGATCAAATGGAAACCGCGATGGCGCAATTCGGGTTGAAAATACCCAGTAAGACAAGCGGCATTGTTCAACTTCTATTCTCTGAAGGGCCTAGGTCTAAAGCAGATATTGCCCGGGAATTGGATTATTCCCATCAATTAGCAGCGCAGCGGCTTTCGTGGTTGTTAAAGCATGGCATGGTCGAGATGCAGGCTGATGCGGCAGATAAACGTCGCCAGTTTGCAGTTCTAACGCAGGCGGGACGCCATGAGGCGGAAACGTTGCAGCGGTTTCTTCCCAAGTTGAGCGACGCTTATGCAAGCCTATTTGCAGAAATGAATCTTGATCTGAACGCTGTAATTGAAAGTGCAAACAGCGCCCTCATAAGCATCCCAATTACAGAACGCAGCGACTTTGCTGAACCGCAGCACGCCGTCACATCGGATGCTGACGCATGATAAAGATATTAAAGCCTGTTGGCGTGACCGTCCTATCAATTGGCTTTGCCATTTTGAGCGTTGCTATTTCCATTATTTTCGTCATCGCGGCATTAATGCCGATCATTGATATGGTCTTCAATCTTAGTCCGGAACACCTCTCCCTTGTGCGAAGGGTCTGTATGATTTTTGCCTTTGCAGGTGGGTACTGGCTTTATGTGCATTTTATCGAGAAGCGAGCCGTTTCCGAGCTTGCGTTTAGGCCGGTGACGATTGGCGTTAGCGGTCTGTTAGGCGCTGCCCTTATCGCTACCCCGCTATCAGTTCTTTATGTTTCTGGCGCGATCTCGATTTCAGAGTTTGGGAGCCCGACAGCTTGGGTGGGCGTTGCGTTACCCATTATTGCGCTTGCCATGCTGGAGGAAACGATTTTCCGGGGTATTATCTTTAGGATTGTGCAGCGTAATTATGGCTTCTGGGCGGCGCTAATTCTGCCGAGTATTCTGTTCTCCGCAATGCATCTGCTTAACGATAACTGGGCCGGATGGTTGAGTATTACGACAGGAATATTGCTGGGTATGCTGTGGACGCTGGTCTATGCATTCACGCAAAACATATGGGCCGCCGCCGCCAATCACGCTTTGTGGAACTTCACGATTTTTGCAAGTGGGTTGCCGCTGACAGGGCAATCGGAATGGCAGCCATTGGCGCCGCTTCAAAGTGAAATTCACGCATCTGATATGTGGACCGGCGGGGCAGCGGGGCCGGAAGAGTCAATTCTGGTTATCGCGTCGGTTGCCTGCACCGTGGCCGTATTGATTTGGATCTATGTGAAGCGGGGCAAACATGTTGGTGCCGAGCCGGTTGATTCATGAGGTCTATTGCTCAGCTGGTTCTGCCCGATAGTGTTGCGCCTGAAGGGCGCTGGTCGGGAGTGACTGGATGTCACCGATCCAGTCCGAATAGTAATTTAGGCGTACAAGATTTGCACTCAAGCCGTAAACACCCGCTTGGAAGTCACCCATGTCGCCATCATAACTTATCCAAGACGATAACCCGATCAGCTGATCCATGCCGTCGACTTTTAACAATGCTGGGCCACCACTGTCGCCGCCGCCTTGAATGCCTTCAAGCGGGAGGGCGTTTTCACCTTGGTCGAATGTATAACTGATCCACTGCTCGCTTGTGCGGTCAATTCGATTTTTCGCGCGGCGTAGCTGTCCGCGACCATAGGCGGTTTGGCCAGTTTGTCCGTTACCTGATGTGCCTTTGCCATAAATGCTGACGGTTTGGCCGATCTCGGCTTTGCCAGTGTATAGGCTCATGGGTTTGACGCAGGTCACCGGCTGGGTGAGTTTTATGAGCGCGATATCGTGGTTTGCTCTTAGTAAGGCTTGTGAGGGCGCAGCATCGCCCACGAAAACGCTTGGATCGATTTTATGATAATCTGGATGGCGTATGACGTATGCAATTTCATAGTCCTTGCCACCAACATTTATCGAGTTCCCTTGATAGTTCCCAAAAACCGTATGGGCGACAGTCACGATCCATTCCGAAGAGATCAGAACGCCGTGCCCCTCATATCGCAGGTCGACCATCGCGGTTGGGCCGGTGCCTATTAGATAGTCCGTATCAACAGCATCATGGCGAATAATGATGGCAGATGCGGGCATGATAAAGCTTAAGCTGAGTAAAGCAGCCATTGCCGTGTATTTGACCATGATATCCCTCAAACCGACTAAGCCCCTCTATGATTAAAGGGTTTAGTCGAATGTGAATAGCTGCCCGGTTTACGCTTTTGCTTTAGCCCGCGTTGCCGTCTTTTTCTTGGCGGCTGGCTTTTTCGCAGCGGGTTTGCGCTTGGCTGGAGCCTTCTGTGCCGCCGGTTCTGCAGCCGGAGCGGATGGCGAGAGGTCTAGTCCTGCGGCGGCGGCCATTTCTTCGAAGCTTTCCTGAATGCAGTCAGCGTAGAATTCAGGGTCGGTCATGACTTTGCGGTCAGCGGTGAAGCTGATCGTGGCTTCTTTGACGTAGGATTGAACGACATGGCCGAGGGCGACGCCGTCCATCAGGCAGAGCATGCCCTGCATTGAAACGAGTTTCGCGCCAGCCGAGTAAATTGGAACTGGCGGGCCGGGGACGTTGGTGACGATCGTATTGATCACTGGCGTCATGTTGAGGTTGGCGATACCGAGACGTGTATAAGCCTGTGCCCCAAGCGCCATGAAGAGGGCCGGGGAGACTTTACTGGCCTCTGTCATCTGACGCGCGCCGATGGCGTTGGTCATTTCTTTAGACCGGCTGGTCTGTTCAAAGACATAGGCCATACGTTCGGCCGGGTCAGCGATATGGGTGCCGAGTGGGGCGATCATCGCACTCACCTGATTGCCCATCGTGTTCTTTTCACCTTCAGAGCGAACCGAAATCGGGGCCATGGCCGTCATCGTGGTCTTTGGTAGCTCATTATGATGCTTGAGGTATTTGTGCAGCCCGCCGCCAATGATCGTCAGCATGACATCATTGACCTTGGCACCTTCAGCGAGGCTGCGGAGGGCTTTGATATGGGCGAGCTCAAACACACGGCCTTCATAGACGCGGTGCGGAGAGACTTTGGTATTGAAGCGGGTTTTGGGCGCGCGGATGGCGGCGTTTAGTCCAAACTCACCTTTGATCATGCCTTTGGCGGCGCGGTAGACACCCGGAACGGCTTGCGCCGCAACGCCGACCTGACGGATCGGGTTCAGCCAAGCGCGAACATAGCCCTTCGCGAACATCCCGACTTTGTTTGGGTATTTTTCCGGTTTCCAATTATCCGGCTCATTCGGGGGCGCGAGACTTGGTGTCGCCGTGTGGAGCGCCTGCATGAGATCGATGCCGGACATGCCATCAATCGCGGCATGGTGGACTTTTGTGACGATGGCATAAGAGCCTTTCGGCACGCCGGGAACATTGTCGAGGCCTTCAACCACAGTGAATTCCCAAGGCGGGCGGTTAAGGTCAAGCGGACGAGCAAAGATGCGGGCAGCCTGAATACACATTTGTCGCCAATCACCGGGCTTTGGCAGCGCGAGGTGACGAACATGGTATTCAAGGTCGAAGTCCGCATCCTCAACCCAATATGGATAGTCGACATTGAACGGAACTTTGACGAGCTTTTGGCGCATCGTTTTCGAGAGGCGCATGCGGTCTTCGTAGAATTTCAGGATGTCTTTAAAGCGGACGAAACCACCGGGGGCCGTTGAGGGATCATATATTAGCACCGAGCCGATATGCATCGGTGAATTCGGTGTCTCTAGCGCCACGAATGACGCATCCATGCCTTGCAGCTGTTCCATATCTTACTCCCACTGGCCCGTGCGTATACCCTGAAGGTATTGCCAAACTCTGTTCTCTTTAGGTCACATTGCTTGGTTTTTGGGCGTTTGGCCAGTCCGGTTCGCGGGTGAGGGGAATGGGGCCCAATAAATCGAGGGGTTGTAGCAGTCGCTACATTGCGCTATTGGACCTGTAGCGACTGCTACGGAGAGTGCGTTATGAGGTCAATTTCGCTATCAACACATCAGATATTTAGAGCGACGATCATGGGCGTAATCCTATGGTTCTTTGCCGCTCTATTGTTGAGGTATTTTGGCCCGATGGGGGCGTTTGAGGGCATCGCGCGTATGGTGACTTATGCCCTCATCATCCCTGGGACTTTGCCGTTCGTGTTTCTGGTCAAGAGAATAGCGGGCTTGGCCAGTGATCAAATCGCCATCGGTTATTCCGTCGCAACGGCCGCGGCCATGTTGTGCGATGGGATCGCGCTTGCATGGCTGCCGGGGCTCTATGGTGGATCAAGTGAGCTGGTTGCAGGTTCTGGCGCAGCGATCTTGTGGGGGGCTGGCATTGGTATTGTGCTGGCCTGTCTTGTCAACAAACAACAGCAATAGAATATTTGAAGGAGTTAGGATGACATTGTTTCGCTTATTTTTGGTTGGGTTTTTAATCGTTCTGACCGTCTACACTGCAATTGTCGGGTTCAATTATGGGTGGAATTTAGTTCCAGTTTTCTTTGCTGAAATCGCTGCGATGACGTGGCAGGGGCAATTTAATCTAGACTTTATGGGGTTCTTGCTCTTGTCCGCGATCTGGACCGCCTGGCGTAATGCGTTTTCTGTCTCGGGGTTTGGACTAAGCCTGTTGGCGGCAACGGGCGGGATGATGTTTCTGACAATTTATCTTCTTTTTCTGAGCTTTCAGACAAAAGGTGACATCCGCGAAATTATGCTGGGTTCTTCGCGAGCCTAGACAGCTTGTTCTGAAACGTCGCCAAGGCCAAGGCTTTTGAGGAGCACCATGCCCTCTATCGAGGTTAGGACTTTGGCGGCGTCAATATCAGGTTGATTTGATGCGAGATGGGATTTGACCCATTCCACAAATCCGCGCCCGATGGCTTCGCCGACTGTACGGCAAACCACGTCGCCGCGCGCGGCAAGGCTCGCCGTTTCGAGCCATATTTGCATGTAGGGCCACATCTGGTCTTGGCTGAGGCGGGGCCATAAGAAGGCGCGTAATGCATCAGCATCTAGAGCGGTTGGTGGGGCGCTATGTTCTAGAATAACCGTAACGCGTTCTGCGATCCGTGTCAGCGCCGCTGCGATGACTTCTGACTTATCTTTGAAATGATAGAGAAGCATGCGGTCGCTGAGACCTGCGGCTTTGGCTAATGGACGCAAGCTTGCTGCGTTCAGGCCTTCAGCGAGGATGAAGTCTGCGAGACTGTCGGTAATTTGTGAGCGGCGATCTTCGGTTTCGGGCAATTATGGCTCGCTCTACTATTCTAATATCGGTCAGTTTTGACCAATGGACCATATTCGGTCAGACGCGTACAGGCCCATTCATAACCGCTTTCGCAGGCATCATACATAAGCTGCGCGCCGCGGCGGCGATCCTGTTTCCCGCCAATGCCGGAATAGAGCATGTTTCCGAGCCCAGCACATGCGGGTTGGTGGTCTAATTCGCATGCATACGCATAGGTCGTGCGGGCGGCTTCTGGGTCAGGTTTTATTGGGCGGGTTCGGACTGGCGTGCCGGTTTGTTGGCCATAGGCAAGCTGCATACAGGCATCAGTATTATCAGCTTCGAAGCAGGCCGTGTTGTAGAGCGCATTGGCTTCAACATGTGACTGCGTCACGCCGAGCCCGCGGCGATACATGTTGCCAAGTTCAAAGCAATTGCGAGCCCATTGGTCCTTTGGCAGCTCCCGATTTTCGCAAAGCGACTGATAGGTTGAACGAGCCGCATCAAGGCGGGAATTTGCTTCATCCAAATCAGTTTGAATAACCACCGCATTACCGTCACCCGAAGTTATTCGGCTGGCGTCAACCAAAGCCCGCTCGGCATAGTATTCTTCAGCGCTTTTCGGCGTTGGTTTATTATCTTTTACCCACTGGGCTAGCGCGGGCGCAGCAGAGACACCAGATAGCATCACCAAGATCGTGACTTGAGCAAGAAAGCGCTTCAGCATTAGGACACTCCTTATTAGGGCGATATGTAATATTATAGCTAGTGTAGCTATGGTTTTCTGTCGAGCCTTGCCAGACAGTGTTTCGCCTGACAGCGTACAAACAAATGTGGAGATAATTATGGCAGCAGAAAATCAGAAACCAATCGGTTCAGGCTTTGGTGCAAAGACGCCCGCCGTAGATGTCGTTGCAGGCATGGATTTGAGCGGAAAGAATGTCATCGTAACGGGTGGATATTCCGGCATTGGGATTGAAACCGTGCGCGCGCTTGCGGGCGTTGGTGCGAAAATAACGGTTCCGGCGCGCAGGCCAGATACGGCGGCAAGCGAGCTGGGCAAAGTCGTTGGTGATATTGAGATTGCCACAATGGATTTGGCAGATCTGGCCAGCGTTAAAAAGTTTGCTGATGATTATGTTGCGACGGGCCGCAAGTTAGATATTTTGATCAATAATGCTGGGATAATGGCTTGCCCATTGGACCGCGTTGGGCCGGGTTGGGAGCGCCAGTTTGGGGTCAATCACCTTGGCCATATGGCGATGACGCTGGGGCTGTTGCCTGCATTGCAGAAGGCCGAAGGTTCGCGGCTCGTGGCGCTGTCCTCTACGGCGCACATTATGAGTGATGTTCACTGGGACGATCCGCATTTTAACGAGCATGAATATGATAAGTGGCAGGCCTATGGGCAGGCCAAATCTGCGAACGCGCTGTTCGCGCTGGGTGCTGATCGCAAATGGGATTCGTATGGCGTGACCGCCTTTGGTGTTCATCCGGGCGGTATTTTCACGCCTTTGCAGCGCCATTTGCCGGATGAAGAGATGGTTGCACTGGGTTGGAAGAACGCTGACGGCACAGTGCCGGAGCGTATTGCGGCCATGTTCAAAACGCCGGAGCAGGGTGCATCGACCGCAACTTGGGCGGCGACCTCACCAAAACTTGATCAACGCGGCGGTGAATATTGTGAGAATTGCGATATTGCTCAACTCGCTGGTCCTGACAGTCAACGTTGGGAACATGCACGAGAGTGGATCGCAGACGAAGCCAAGGCGGATCGCCTTTGGGATATGAGTTTGGAGATGCTTGGAAACGCTTAAACTAACAAGTGGATTTAAAACGATGAAATATGCTTTTCTGGGAGCCGCGCTGGCGGCATTGAGCCTGAATTCAGTGGCTGTTGCGCAAGATGAAACAGGCACGATGCCCGTTTCGGAAACAGCCGTATTTGATGTGTCAAAATTGGGTAACACAATTATCATACCTGCTCCCGATATGGCCGCATTTGATTATTCAAGCTTAACCGCCACGGTTCCTGGACGCCCAGATGCAGATTATGCAGACTATGAGATCCGCAAAGTGGTTGATGTTCTGGCTTTCGCAGGCGTGATGCCGGGCATGACCGTGGTCGAGCTTGAGGCGGGCGGCGGCTTTTATACTGAGCTGCTTGCGTCAGCCGTGGGTGACGAAGGCACGGTCTATCAGCAAAACGCACCGCAGTTTGACGGCTATCTGGGCGATAGTGTTGAGAAGCGCGGTCACCTGACGCGGTATTCCAATATTGAATATATGCGGGCGACATTCGACGCGTTGACCGCTGAAGACGCCAGTGCAGATATGGTGACGTGGTTTCTTGGGCCGCATGAATTGTGGTTTACGCCGGGCGGTGTTGAAGTCGGCCATTACGGCGATCCAGCGGACGCATTCGCAGAGATTGCGCGGGTGCTGAAGCCGGGCGGTGTATTTGTCGCTTTGGATCACGCGGCGCCGGATGGGGCGCCAACCTCAACCGGTAATACGACACACCGGATTGATAAGGCGATTGTCGTCAAAATGGCGGAAGAGGCTGGCTTAACACTGGTCGATGAGAGTGATGTTTTAGCCAATCCAGAAGATGACCGCACGGGCGCTGTCTTTGCCCCTGCTGTGCGCCGCAAAACAGATCGGTTCTTGATCAAATTTAAGAAGTAAGCTGCACAAAATTTGATCGCTCCTGATCCTCTGCCTGCGTTCACGCGTAGACAGTCGAAAAGGAGCGATCATGCACAAGTGGATATTGGGTTTTTGCTTTGCGCTGTCACTCACAGGAGTTTCAATGGCGCAAACTTGCCAAACGATAATCGAACATAGCGCCGAGGATGAGACCAATCCGTGGCGGACGATAAATGACGGCGTCATGGGCGGACTGTCGGACGGTGGATCATTCTTGCAAGAAGATCACCTGTCATTTGTCGGCAATACGAACACGAATGGCGGTCATCTTCT
>JAQWGO010000062.1 GCA_029238175.1 Henriciella sp.
AACTCTGCGGCCAAGACGCTTATATGTCTGGCGGACAGATGGGGTGCCCAATTGTGTTCCGTGGACCAAATGGGGCGGCGTCGCGTGTGGGTGCGCAGCACTCTCAAGATTATGCGGCATGGTATGGAAACGTTCCGGGCCTGAAGGTTGTTGCGCCTTATGATGCAGCGTCGGCGAAAGCTTTGCTGAAAGCCGCGATCCGCGATCCAAACCCGGTCGTATTCCTTGAACATGAATTGCTCTATGGGCACGAGTTTGATGTGCCGGACCTCGACGATTACATGCTGCCGATTGGTAAAGCGGCGGTTGTTCGCGAAGGCACGGATGTCACCATTGTTGGTTATTCCCGCATGGTTGGCTTTGCGCTTGAGGCGGCTGACAAGCTGGCCGAGCAAGGGATCAGCGCCGAGGTTGTGGACCTGCGCTCTATCCGTCCGCTGGATATGGATACAATTGCCCGGAGCGTGAAGAAAACAAATCGCCTTGTTACGGCTGAAGAAGGCTGGAAGCATATGGGCGTTGGCGGCGAAATCGCGGCTGGCGTAACCGAGCTGGCGTTTGATTATCTGGACGCGCCACCTTTGCGCGTTACACAGAAAGATGTGCCGCTACCATATGCAGGTAATCTTGAAGCGCTGAGCTTGCCGAACGCGGATGATTTAGTTGCGGCGGCAAAAGCTGTCTGTGAGGGGATGTAGGATGCCGATTAATATCACAATGCCCGCCCTGTCGCCGACGATGGAAGAGGGCACGCTCGCCAAGTGGAATGTCAAAGCTGGTGATACGGTTGAGGCCGGGGATGTCATCGCTGAGATCGAAACCGACAAAGCCACGATGGAAGTTGAAGCGGTGGATGAGGGCACAGTTGTGCAAATCCTTGTCGCGGCTGGCACTGAAGGCGTGAAGGTCAATGAGATTATCGCGGTTCTGGCGGAAGAGGGCGAGGATGCGTCTAGCGTTTCCGCTGCTCCGGCCTCCGAGCCGGAGTCCTCTAAAAAAGAAGACAAGCCTCAAGAGGCTCCGGATCAAGTGGAGAGTAGCACGGACACGAAAGAAGTTGCTTCGACGCCGGTCAAGCTTGCTGATCTTAGCGGCGGGGATGACCGTATCAAGGCCAGCCCGTTGGCCCGGCGGATTGCTGCACTGAAGGGAGTCGATCTTGCTGCGTTGAAGGGCAAAGGCTCTGGCCCTCATGGCCGGATTGTGAAACGCGATGTTGAAGCGGCGCAGCCGGGCGCGGCAGCGGCGTCAAGCGCGTCGCCTAGTTCTGCGCCAGCTTCGCCAGATGGCCTTATCCTGCCGCAAATTCTGGACGACCGTGTTTATGCGCCAGATAGCTATGAGCTTGTTCCGCTGGACGGGATGCGCAAGACGGTTGCGAAGCGTTTGACGCAAAGCTTTATGCAAGTGCCGCACTTCCCGCTGAACGTGGATATTGCGCTTGATGAGCTGCTGGCGTTCCGTAGCCGCGTGAATGCCGCTGCGCCGGAAGGCGTGAAAGTGTCCGTCAATGATATGCTGATCAAGGCATCGGCTTTGGCGCTGAAGGCTGAACCAGATTGTAATGCGAGTTATAGTGACAATGGCATTGCCTATCACAAAGCTGCGCATGTCTCGGTCGCTGTTGCGGTTGAGGGTGGCTTGATCACGCCAGTTATCTTTGACGCTGAGAAAAAGGGCCTATCCACCATCGCGGCGGAGATGAAGGACCTTGCGACACGTGCAAGAGAGCGGAAGCTGAAGCCGCAGGAATATACAGGCGGCACGTTCTCTATCTCTAATCTCGGCATGTTTGGGATTAAGTCGTTTGCCTCTATCATCAATCCGCCAGAGGGCATGATCATGTCCGTTGGCGCAGGTGAGAAACGCCCGGTTGTTGGCGCGGATGGTGAGTTGATGGTTGGGACAGTGATGACGGTAACGCTGACCTGCGACCACCGCGTTATCGGCGGCGCAGAGGGCGCACGCTGGCTGGCTGCGTTTAAGCGCTTTGTCGAGACGCCAGAGAGTATGTTGCTTTGATGAAGAGAATTGTTGGAAGTATCATTGGGCTTGGCTTGCTTGCCGCGTGCGGCGGGGTCGAGACCAGCTTCGATGGAGCTGACGGTGAACCTGCCGAAACTGCTGTGGTAAATGCTAGTGAGGCTCAAATCGTAGGAATTGCTAAAGCTCTGGCTGAGTTTGAAGCTCTGCAAGAGACTTGTGAGTACGGCTCCGCCAAAGGGCTGACGATGACGTTCATCAATGAACTGATTCCAACACCGTCAGGCCTTGAGCACTCAGATAAGGCGATTGTAACAGTGGGTGAGGTTTCGGGGCTGTTTGTTGGTGCTGAGCTAGAAAATATCTGTACTCCGGAAATGTATGAACAGTTCGAGGGCCGCGCCGATGATGCGCTTGCGGCTTGGAACAAAATTAAGAGCGGTGATTAGACCATGGCTGACTTTGACCTCATTGTAATTGGCTCCGGGCCAGGCGGCTACGTGGCCGCGATCCGTGGTGCGCAACTCGGCATGAAGGTTGCGATTGTTGAGCGTGAGAGCCTTGGCGGTATCTGTCTCAACTGGGGCTGTATTCCGACCAAAGCGCTGCTGCGTTCGGCGGAAGTTTTGCATCTTGCTAAAACGGCGGCGGCATACGGCGTTAAAGTCGATGCGGCTGGGTTTGATCTGGACGCAGTTGTGAAGCGTTCGCGCGGTGTGGCGGCGCAATTGTCAGGCGGCATTAAGCACCTGATGAAGAAGAATAAGATCACTGTATTGATGGGCACAGCCCGCCTAGAGAAAGGCAGCGACGCCCCGAAAGTGATTGTGAAAGATGCCAAGGGCGCTGATAAAGCCTATACAGCGAAGCATGTTCTGCTTGCGACAGGCGCGCGGGCAAGGGCGATACCGCAGGCTGGATTAGAGCCGGATGGCAAACTAGTCTGGACATATCGCGAAGCCATGGTGCCGGACGTGACGCCGAAACGCCTTCTGGTTATCGGATCGGGCGCAATTGGGATTGAGTTTGCAAGCTTTTACAATGAGCTGGGCTCTGACGTGACAGTGGTTGAAGCAGTTGATCGCATCCTTCCAGCAGAGGATGAGGAAATCTCTGCAATCGCCAGAAAAGATTTTGAAAAACAGGGCCTCACGATCCATACGGGCGCGCAGGTGAAAGGTCTCAAAAAGGCCAAGAATTCTGTCACTGCGACCATTTCTATCGACGGCAAGGATGAGGCGATTGAGTATGACCGCGTTATTCTAGCGATTGGGATTGTTGGTAACGTCGAGAACCTTGGTCTTGAAGCGCTTGGCGTGAACGTTGATCGGACACACGTAGTTGTCGACGGGTTTGGTCGTACTGGCGTTAAAGGCCTGTATGCAATTGGCGATCTGACGGGCGGACCATGGTTGGCGCACAAGGCGTCGCACGAAGGCGTCATCTGTGTTGAAGCGATGCAGGGTAAGACTGAAGGCGCGCATCCGTTTGATCCATGGAACGTGCCAGGCTGTACCTATAGCCATCCGCAAGTGGCCAGCGTCGGCCTGACCGAAGCGAAAGCCAAAGAAACGGGCCGGAAGCTGAAAGTTGGACGGTTCCCATTCATTGGTAACGGCAAAGCGATTGCGCTGGGTGCCAGCGATGGGTTGGTGAAGACGATCTTTGACGCAGAAACAGGTGAGCTGCTAGGCGCACACATGATCGGCGCGGAAGTGACTGAGCTCATTCAAGGCTATGTCATCGCCCGCGAAGGGGAGCTGACGGAGCAAGACTTGATGCATACGATCTTCCCTCATCCAACGCTAAGCGAGATGATGCATGAGGCTGTGCTGGCGGCTGAAGGACGTGCGCTGCATATCTAGCGGCTATACTAGAAGCGCGCGGGACATTGCTTGTTTGAGGTGCGTTCGCGCGAACTCTTCAGGCCAGCCGCAATCGATCGTCAGCTGTTCCCATGATTGGACGGATATTCCGGCCCATAGATATTCTGCTGCACTTTGCGCCGTCCAGCCTTTGCTGAGTAACTGATCCTTTTCGAAGGATTTGGTGAGGGTGAGCAGCCATGCACGTAGTTCTGACATGCGGTCTGACCATGCGGTGGCGGCATCGGGATCAGTGCTACGTAAGCGGATGAGATCGGTGGCGACGGGATAAATCTCTTTCACGAAATCAAGCCAAACATCCACTGTTTTGTCTAAGCGTGCATGCGGGGACTGTTCGGAAAAAGCGTTGAATAGGCCATCCTTGATAGACAACCGATCATCAGCGCGGCGAACGA
>JAQWGO010000065.1 GCA_029238175.1 Henriciella sp.
ACCGGCGCGCCTGTTGCGGCGCTTGGCGCGATGATAAGCGCATTGAAAGAGTCTGGTGTTGAGGTCGATGGCGACGTTGACGCCGCGACCCTGCGTATTCAGCGCAACGGCGCCGCCTTAACGTCGGTTGATGTCACTACCCAGCCGCACCCAGGTTTCCCAACTGACCTTCAGGCCCAGTTTATGGCGCTGATGTCGGTCGCAAACGGAACAAGCATCATTCGCGAGAATATCTTTGAGAACCGTTTCATGCATGCCCCAGAACTCTCGCGTCTTGGCGCAGACATTCAAGTGCGCGGGCAAGAAGCGGTGGTGAAAGGCGTCACAAAACTCAAGGGCGCACCGGTTATGGCAACCGACCTGCGGGCGTCTGTCTCACTTGTTATTGCCGGGCTGGCAGCGGAAGGTGAAACTGAGGTCAATCGCATCTATCATCTAGATAGAGGCTTTGAGCGCCTTGAAGAGAAATTGACAGGATGCGGGGCTGACATACAGCGCCTAAACGATAGCGAAGAGTAGGCAAAAATGGCTGAGGGCAGGGCACTTAGACTGGTTGCAGAAGATGACGCGGATCTGAAAGTGATTTCAGCGGCGGTGCAGGATGCTGTGCTGAAAGCTGAGAACATCAAATATGACAGCAAACGCCGGCGCTTCACGCTAGAGGTCAATCGCTTCCAGTGGGAGGATGCTCCAAAACGGGGGGCTAAAACGCGTGTTCGCGCATTGTTGGCGTTTGATAGTGTCCTCGGTGTCAAAACACGCGCCGTCAGCAAGGCTGACCCAGATATGGTCATGTCCATTCTGTCTGTGACCTTCGCGCCGGATGATGAACCTCCCGGCGGTAAAGTTTCAATTCTATTCTCCGGCGATGGTGAGTTACAACTCGATGCTGAAGCGCTCGACGTCACGCTTCTCGATAGCGCATACGAGTGGGCGACACGCCACACGCCAGACCACGACAAGAAAAGACGTTAGCTCATGGCTCGCACGTTTGATGCTCGCAAATCCGATTTTCCAGATATTTTCGATGACTTCCTCGCTGAACCACGCGGGGCCGTTGATGATGTCGCTGAAACAGTGTCTCAGGTGATCAAAGATGTTCGCGCGAAGGGCGGCGAAGCTGTCGCGGATTATACAGCCAAGTTTGACGGCTTAACCCTCGACCCGACGACGCTCCAGTCTGACAATGTCGATTTACACCGCCTTGGCCACGCATGCCCGGACGATCTAAAAGAGGCCATCGATTTCGCGGCCGCCCGCATCGCGGCCTATCATGAGCGCCAGCGCCCTGAAGATCACCAATTTACAGATGATGCAGGCGTTCAGCTCGGCTGGCGCTGGACGTCCCTCGACAGTGTGGGCGTATATGTTCCAGGCGGCCTTGCGTCTTATCCCAGCTCTGTCCTTATGAATGCTGTCCCTGCCAAGATTGCCGGCGTTGACCGTGTTGTTATGGTCGCGCCAGCGCCGCGCGGACAGCTTGCTCCGGCGGTGGCATACGCTGCGCTTAAGGCAGGCGTTGACGAGTATTATCCAGTTGGCGGCGCGCAAGCGGTTGCTGCTTTGGCATTCGGCGCAGGTCGCCTCAAGCCTGTGGATAAGATCGTTGGACCGGGCAATGCCTATGTCGCTGAAGCCAAGCGCCAAGTCTTCGGCAAAGTCGGCATCGACACGATTGCGGGTCCGTCTGAAATCCTCGTTATTGCTGATGAAACGGCCAATCCAGCCTGGATCGCCGCAGATTTACTGAGCCAGTCTGAGCATGATGCAAGCTCACAATCCATCCTGATCACGACGTCTGAGGCTGTGGCTAAGTCTGTGGAAGAGGCTGTGGAAAGCCAGTTGAAAACGCTCGCGACAGAACAGCGCGCGCGCATCGCATGGGATACGCATGGCGCATTCATTATCGCATCAGATCTGGCTCAAGCCGCTGACATCGCAAACCAGATTGCAGCCGAACACTTAGAGCTAGCCATCGAAGACCCGGAAGCACTTCTGCCGCATATTAAGCATGCGGGCGCTGTCTTCCTTGGTCATTACACACCTGAAGCACTCGGCGATTATGTCACCGGGTCAAACCACGTCCTGCCAACTAGTCGCGCAGCTCGTTTTAGCTCTGGCCTAGGTTTGTATGACTTTCTAAAGAGAATGAGCGTACAGAAGGCTGGTCCGAAGGGATTCGCCGCTTTGGCGCCTGCCGCACTGCGCTTAGCAGAGGCTGAGGGGTTGCCAGCGCACGCGCGGTCTGTGTCCATTCGGACGAACGAAGGTTGAGAGACGAAGAGCTGAGACGATGGCCGAAAACCGCCTAGTCAGTGTGGAGATTGATGACGAGACGCTTGCCGCGTCCGGTCCTGATGCTGAACACGAACGCCGGGTCGCAATCTTCGATTTGATCGAAGAGAACAGCTTTGATGTCGTCGACCATCCGGGTGGCCCTTACACGCTGCACTTGTCCATGCGTGAGCGGAAGCTGGCCTTCGATATCCGGCTAGAAGATGGCACCGCAGTCCATATCTTCGGATTGTCCATGACCCCTTTCCGAGGCGTGATCCGCGATTATTTCATGATCTGCGAGAGCTATTATGATGCCATTCGCGGTTCAACCTCGCATCAGATTGAGGCCATCGATATGGCGCGGCGGGGCATCCATAATGAGGGTTCAGACTTGGTTTCCGGGCGCCTTGAGGGCAAAGTGACCATTGATTTCGACACCTCACGCCGCCTCTTCACGCTCATCTGTGCCCTCCATCAGGGGCAAGTTCGCAGTAATTTCAGGTAGTCGGCTGAAACCATCGCTTGCTCTAAAGGGTGACGAAAGCTACGAAGCACCCCATATCCGATACGGCGCGGCCTAACGCGTCGATCTACATGGAGACAGGATGTCTAAAGAAGAAATTATTGAGTTTAACGGCACGATCGTTGAACTGCTGCCAAATGCGACGTTTCGAGTGAAGCTTGAGAATGATCACGAAATCATTGGTTACACCGCTGGCAAAATGCGTAAGAACCGCATTCGTATCCTCACAGGCGATAAAGTGCTCGTCGAGATGACCCCATACGACCTGACTAAAGGCCGTATTACCTACCGCTTCAAATAGTGGCCGAAGCTTTGGTCCCAGAAGGATTCGAGCGGCACTTTCGCCGCTCTGCGCTGACCGACCCTTGGGAGCCGCTCTATTCCAGAAAACTAGAAGACCGCTTGCAAATGGGTTTGGTGCTAGCCGAACCGCATTGTAACTCGCGTGGCTTGGTCCATGGCGGATTGATCGCGACGTTGGCTGACAATGCAATGGGGCTGTCATGCGTGTTCGCTCTGGCCAATAAGGGCAGGGAAGTTGGCGGCGGCCTCGTCACCATTTCGCTTCACACCGATTATCTCGGCAGTGCGAAACTCGGCCAATGGCTAGAGATTGACCCAGAGCCTGTGAAGGTTGGTGGGTCTATCTGTTTCGCCCGTGCCATTATTCGCGGTGACGATAAGCCGATTGCCATGGCCAATGCGACTTTCAAAATTCTATAGTGAGCTCATGCCATGACTAAGCTCGTTCTAGCATCTGCAAGCCCGCGCCGCTTGCAACTACTCTCGCAAATTGGCGTGACACCAGACGCCGTTCAGCCAGCCGACATCAACGAAGATCCGCGCAAAAAAGAGCTGCCACGCCCCTATGCAGAACGTATGGGCATTGAGAAAGCTCAAAAAGTGCACGTCGACGGCCAATATACTTTGGCGGGCGACACCGTCGTTGCGCTCGGGCGGCGAATCTTGCCGAAAGCTGAGACCGATCAAGAGGTTGAAGACTGCTTGAAACTGGTTTCCGGCCGCGCGCATCATGTGCTGACCTCGATTTGCTTAATCGCGCCCGATGGCCAGACAGCTGCGCGGCTCAGCGATACGCGGGTCATCGTAAAACGCCTGTCTGACGAAGAAATCGCGGCCTATATCAAAAGCGGCGAAGGTCTCGGAAAAGCGGGTGGTTATGCCATTCAGGGCCGGGCCGGTGGATATATCAAGCAGATCAGCGGCAGTTATACAGGTGTCATGGGCCTTCCGGTGTTTGAGGCGCAAAGCCTGCTCACTGGATTGGGTTATCTGCGATGAAATGCGAACTCGATTTCAAAGTCGATTTCGCCGCGCCCTAACGACATATCGTAGGCCCCAAAGTCATAAACATAATCAAAGCGTACAGATTGTTCTGCAATATTTGTGGCATTCTTTTTTGCCACCGCTTTACGAAAGTCGACCAAAGGCGTGGGTTGCATTGCAAGATCGCCTAGGTTTGTAACGCCGGTCAAAACTCTTAGAACATTGCCCTTTTGCGCGCGCTGTCCAAATCTCAGTCCATCATCATTCCCAGCTTTTTGAAGTCGATAATCAAAGCCGATGGCGCTTAGATCTGCATTTAGTGATTGCCCAAAACCAGCCCCAATCGGGATAGCCGTCGCAACCAATTCAAAATCAATTGATGAAGTGATGTAGAAGCTTCTCAGATACGATGTTGATGCGCTGACAATGTCAGTCGTATTCGATAGCTGGAATGCGCCGAGTGAATCACCTGCATCTAAAAAGCCCGAACTGTTTAGATCGCCAATGACTATATCCTCGATGCCGTCGCCGGTCTGATCAATGCCAAGTCGGATCCCCTGATCCTGAAGCGGCGCAGTCGTTAAAGCCTGTGTCAGCGAGCCTGTGACAACGGGTGAAACCAATCCGCCGCCGCCCGGGGGCTGTGGCCCGGACAGTCTTTGAATGAGCGGACTGCCAACCGGCACCAAGCTGCCAGAAACATTGTCGAAAAGATCATAGACAACAAAATTAGCGCCATCATGTACGATGACACAGCCATACGTTTGGCAAAGTGGATCAGTATCAATCCAGCTCGCAGACGCATGCGGCGCTAGGCCAACCAGCGCTGCAACTAGACCAATGGCCTTGAAACTATTCGAGGCTGGTTTCAGCATTTTGAGTCGGTACGACAGGTGTATCAAGCGCTGTCTCTTGCAAAGTCAGCTCTGGCTTAACCGGATCCATAATGATGACATCGCTTGCTGTTTGCGGCGCGAAAATATTCTCAAGCGAGACCGTCACCTGCGGATTGGCCGGAAGTGTTTCTGTCA
>JAQWGO010000087.1 GCA_029238175.1 Henriciella sp.
CACGTCATTCGGCGTATTCTGCTCTGATCTTAGACCTTCGAGGATAACGTCATACTCTTCACCATCATCAATATATGTGGTGACACGGCGCGAGCCGAGCATGGTCTGTAGTGTCGTTCCGATTTCTGCGACCGTCACACCAAGATCAGCCGCGCGATCATAGTTCACTTCAATACGATATTGAGGCTGCGTTTCTTTGTAATCCCAGTCGATATCTATAAGGCCAATATCTTGTGCCTCTAGCGCCGTTACAAAGGTTTCCCGCCACTGGGTTAGGACATCATAAGATGGGCCGCCGAGAACGAACTGAACAGGCTTGCCTGTGCCGCCGCCAAGGCCTTGCCTCATAATAGCAAAGGCGCGAATACCCGGAAGATCAGATAGCTTTCGATTGACCTCGCCTATAATCGTATCGGCGGGTCTGCGTTCGGACCAATCGTTGAGTACGACAATAACGAAGCCTTGGTTGAAAGCTGAGCTCCCAAAACCTGGCGCACGCATCAGCAGCCGATTGACTTCCCCGCTTTCGGTATATGGCAGCAACCGGCGCTCAATCTCATCCATATAGCGTTCCATATGGGCGTAAGATGCACCCTCTGGACCACGCACAGCGATAAAGAACGCGCCGCGATCCTCACGCGGGACATATTCTTCTTGGATTGTCTGAGATAGCCCGAAAGCACCGACCAGCAATCCAAGTAGCAAGGCGCCCACAATTATTGGGCGCATGATAAGCTTATCAAGAATCCAGCCATAACCTGCGCGAAAACGCGTAAACGCGCGGTCAATAATGTTTGGCAGTGCCGCTAGAGGGCCGGTGCCCTTTTCACGCTTGAGGAGCTTCGAAGCTAACATAGGCGCAAGCGTCAATGCGAGTAGGCTTGAGAACGCCACGGCCGCTGCCATTGTCAGTGCAAATTCAGTGAAGAGTCTGCCGACATCGCCCTGCATAAATGTGATTGGGACAAATACAGAAATAAGAACGAGCGTTGTCGCTACGACAGCAAACCCAACCTGACGTGTCCCGCGATAGGCGGCGACAAGGGGCGTCTCTCCCTCTTCATCCATTCGTCGGACGATATTTTCCAAGACCACAATCGCATCATCTACGACCAAGCCAATCGCCAAGACGAGCGCTAACAGCGTCAACAGGTTGACCGAAAGCCCTAGTGCGGACAGCACTGTAAAGGTTGCAACAATAGATATGGGAACCGTGATCGCCGGTATAATCGTCGCGCGAATGCTGCCCAAAAATAGAAAGATCACAAGCGTTACAAGTCCAACCGCAATCGCCAATGTCGTATAAACTTCACGGATAGATGCATCGATGAAGACCGAGCTATCGAAGCTGCGCGCGATGACCATGCCCTCGGGCAATGTCTCATTCAGACGGGCCGCAAGTTCACGAGCACCAGCCGCCACCTCAACGGTATTCGCGGTCGATTGCTTAATTATGCCCAGCCCAACCATAGGAACGCCGTTACCGCGAAACATATTACGATCTTCTGTCGTGCCGCGTTCAACCCGCGCAACATCACCGAGACGCACGAGATAGCCATCCTCTCCTTCGGCTATAACCAGTTCGGCGAAATCTTTGGGTGTTTGAAAGGCTCGGTTAATCCGGACTGTGAACGTACGTTTCTCAGACTCTAGGCTGCCTGCAGGTGCCTCAATATTCTCACTACGCAGCGCGCGCTCAATCTCTGTCACCGTTAGGCCGCGCGCCGCTAGAGCGCGCCGATCAATCCATACGCGCAGTGCATAGTTTCGGGATCCACCAACGCGAACCCGGGCGACCCCATCGACAGCAGAAAAGCGGTCCACCAAATAACGGTCCGCATAGTCAGACAGTTCCGGCGTCGTCAGATTTTCAGCTGCAAGGTTTAGCCAGATTATGACATCATCATTGGAATCCGCTTTCTCCACTTCGGGTGGGTCGGCTTCCTCTGGTAAATTGTCCAATACGCCGGATATACGATCGCGTATGTCGTTTGCGGCGACGTCAATGTCCTGATCAATACCAAACTCTACACTGATGCGAGAGCGACCGTCGGTCGAATTTGAGTTGATAAAACGAATACCCTCAACACCGGCGATACGGTCTTCGATGATTTGTGTAATTCGTGTTTCAACGACATTGGCTGACGCGCCTGCGTAACGTGTATCGATCGAAACGATAGGCGCATCGATGTCTGGATACTCGCGCAGAGGCAATCTTTCGAAGGCAACGATGCCAAAGATAACTAGAATGAGAGCAATTACCGAAGCAAAGACGGGACGCTTTACGGAAACATCAGATAATAACATTGCTACGGTCCCGGAGGTGGAGACATGCTGTTAGTGCCACCGTCCGCCTTAAGTGCATTTGGAAAAAGCATAGACTTGTCGCGAACGATGACCGGGGCACCCTCACGCACGCGAATGATGCCCTCAGTGATGACCGCTTCACCGACTGCAAGGCCCGCAATAACTTCAACCCGCCCATCCTGACGTAGGCCAAGGGTGACCTCCTTACGTCGTGCGATTAATTTGTCATCTTCTTGCGCGACGACAAAAACGAATATTTTCGGACCAACTGGTAGGACAGCCTCTTCGGGAATAGACGGCGCGAGACGCGGATCAACGACGAGCACGACTTGCATAAACATACCCGATTTTAATAAGCGATCAGGGTTAGGCAGAGTTGCCCGAATTTTAACTGAGCGCGTGATCGGATCGATAGCATTATCAATAGATGCAACAGCGCCTTCAAATGCCATATCCGGCATATCGTCAGTGGTCGCAACAATACGTGTATTTGGCTTTAGTGCCCGCAAAAAAGTAGACGGGACAGCGAATTCCAAGTTCATTTCACTATCGTCAATTAACCGCGCGACGATATCCCCGGGACGGACATAAGATCCCACGCTGACCATGCGAAACCCAAGAACACCGTCAAAAGGCGCGACTAGGACACGATCCCGCTGGCGCGATTGTACGGCGCGCAATTGAGCCGAAGCGCTTTCAAGATCGCGGTTAGCCTGATCAAGCTCTGATTGCGAAACGGCCTGTTTCTCCGCAAGGCGAGCCACACGCTCTTGCTGGCGGCGGGCTTCGTCAACAGTAGCTTCGGCGGCTTCAACTAGCGCCGCTTGCTCGCGCTGCGCCAAAGATAGTAATGTTTTACCCTTTTTAACGCGGTCGCCGTCATCGAAATATATGGCACGCACCCGGTCAGCCGCATTCAGCATAAGCTCCACCTGCTCATTAGGTTCTAGTGTGCCAAGCGCCTCAATCTGCATGGCAAAGCTACGCTCTTGCACGTCCTCGACAAAAACATTGGCCGGGCCACCGCGCTGGGCTGTGGCAGGGGCGCCGACGATGAGGATAAGTGCGACAATCGAAGATAAGATTTTGATCAGCATTGTTATTCCAATATGATTTCCGGCGTTGAAGGTTCAGCCTCATCGAGTAAACCAACGCCTCCAAGTGCTCTATACGCGGCAATCGCCTGAACGGATGCTTGGAAGCGGCTCTCAGCTAGTCGATCTTCAGCGTCCAGCACGGTACGCTGCGCCTCTAGAACATCCAGAAAATCATCTTGCCCTTCTTCAAAGCGCAAACTGGCCAATTCCAGCGCCCGCTTGGCAGAAGCAGCGGCTTGTTGCAGATCAGCGCGGCGCGCGAGTTCTTGGGTATAATTCGTGATCGCAATTTCAACTTCACTCAGCGCGGTGATAACAGTGTCTTCATAAGCCGCAATTTCGGCTTCAGCCCGCGCATCGCTTATATCGATGTCTGCACGGACCCGGCGCAGGTCTGGTCCCGCCCACTGGATGGATGGCCCGATCCCAAAACCCAAACTCGTAAGATCTCCGATATCATTTGTGTCATCAAAAATTGAGGACAGATCGAGATTCAGTGAGACCCTTGGAAACAAATCTGCACGCGTGGCTTCGCTAAGCGCAAGCTGTCGGCCGATCAAAGCTTCGGCGCGTCGAATATCGGGTCTACGACGGATCATATCCTCCAGCGTGCCTGCTGCAATCAATCCACGATGCTCCGGAATATCGCCGGCTTTTTCAACTAGACCGATAAGCATGGCATCGGGATTATTCGCCGCTTGGCCAGTCAACGCCGCAAGTGCGCTCATCGCTGTCCGCGCACTTGCTTCAAATCGGGGCAGAGACGCAAGTGTCGTGCGATATAGAGCTCGTGCGCGCTCGACATCTAACCGTGTCGCACGCCCATTCTCTAGCAGTGTGTTAAGCAAGTCCAAGCCTTGTGCCTGGGTCTCGGCATTTTGGCGCGCGACTTCCAAACGGCGTTGAGCACCACGTAGTTGAATATAGTTGAGCGCCGTATTGCCAGCAACGACGACTCCGATATCACGCCGGGCCTGTTGCGCTGCCTCAATATCGAATTCAGTCGCAGCGATCTGAGCGCCAATACGATCAAAGAGATCAATCTCCCAACTCGCGCCGATGCCCGAGCTAAGTGAGAAGCCCACATCTTGGCCCGGACGCGGCGCCCGTCCTAACTCAGCACGCGCAGATACGCCTGTTGAATAAGATCGCTCAAGTTGCTGCCGCGCCGCAAGGCTTTCCGCGATACGCACATTCGCAGACGCCGCCTCTAAAGACTTGTTGGCATCCAAAGCTTTTGCGATAAGGTCGGTTAATATCGGATCGTCAAATTGGTTCCACCACGTATTGTTGAACGCAGAATCACTCGCCAACGAGAAATCACCTGAAGGCGTTTCTGAATTTACTTGAACTCGCTCGGGCACCGAGACGCATCCCGAAACAATCCCGAAGGCCGCGGCTATAAACATAAATGGAAATGATGATCTCATCCGCCCTATGTATGGCACCTGGTTGAATTATCCAGACGCACGGCAGAGCAAATCGGTGTTGTCCCTCAAATGTGATCCAGTTTGCATCTATAAATCGGTTTTCGGCGTTAGGTCGTTACAAGATCGTGCCATTTGAGTATCGCTGTTTCTTTGCTCAAAATTGTCAGTGTTGCGCCCTTAATCCAAAGAGTTGTTCAAAGAGCCGTAGACTGAGGGAGATAATCCAAAATAGGCCTCGAATGCATTTCGAAATCCACTTTCAGAGCCATACCCTACGGCTATTGTAACAGCCTTCACCATCTGTCCGGCGTCTAGCAATTCCTTAGCATGCTGCATGCGCAGGCCATCTAGAAACTTGGCTGGCGTTTGCCCAACCACTTTCGTGAATTTGCGGTGGAAATTGCGCTCAGACATTGCGCATCGCTGGGCGAGCCCTGCGACGTTAATCCGGTTCCGCATGTTAGCGTTCATCCAAGATATGAGGTCCGAAAACTCTCCGTTGCCTGAGGCTTGAGCCTTCAGCAAAGTCGAAAACTGTGATTGCGAACCGGCGCGCTGTGAATGAACGACTAGTCGCTGCGCGGACCCACGCATGATTTCCGATCCCAGATCATGTTTAACCTGTCTAACGTCAGCGCTTGTGTCTCAGATTTAGGTCTGTGCTAAGAGAGGGTTTTCGCTCATCTTGTATCTCACGGAGAGACAGATGAGACAGGGTAAACCAACGTCCGGCGAACGGA
>JAQWGO010000080.1 GCA_029238175.1 Henriciella sp.
GGCTGGTCGGGCAGAAGCCCGTGCCGAGCAATTTCGAAAGCCCGCTCCTGACCCGGATCATGGAATTCCGGTATGAGGCACATGCGGGGTAAGATGGGGTCGATGTTGATTTTTTGCTCTTGGTTATGAGTAGACAAAGCGATTGATACTGCTCCCCAGATTTGATTGAAGGATTACTATGAGAGAACGCCTTATCTACGTTGAGCTGAAAACGGGCCAGTCCGACAATGGATCGGCGTGGATAGGCATTGCTGGTTCTTCAAAAACTGGAGCTACGATTTACTCGAACGGAAAAGCATTCAGGAGCCTCAAGGGTACTGGCATCAGTGCTAATTTCTTTGATATTGAAACTGGCGACGAATACTGGATTTCAGGGATTAAGAAGAACAATCAAGACAGGCATTGGGCTGGCGGCGGTGAAATAGCTATCGATCGCCTAGCTGTTGATGCTTATCTTGCCGAAACGGGCTTTGAATCACTACCGTCCAACCTTTTCCCGACTGATTTGCTGCCAGCCAAACAGCAATCACACCATCGCGAACTTGAGCACAGCACTTTGGAAGGCAGTTCGGAACGATACGACGGCGTAGTTCGGGTTAGTCGAGCTGATTCCATCAAGCGCAAATCGTGATAGCGTCGAGTGGCTCCTTTTGCGCCGAAAGCAGCATTGAACCCTGCGCGTAAAATAAATCTATCCTCACTCCACTGCATCCAAACTATACCCGGCTTATTCATCTCCATTTAGTCCGCCCGATCGCTAGCAAACAAACAACAATTTGACGGATTTCACCCGCTCCCCTAAATACAGCCTGTGGTGATTTGGCCGGCCGGCTTGCAGCCACGTTAAACAAGTCGCTAAAAGGCCGTGCTGTGCGATGTATATCTCGCCCCCGGCCCCTTCCCGACTATGTAGTTTAGCTAAGCTGGCCAAACGTGGAGACCGGTTCATGCCGATCAAAATTCCAGATACGCTACCTGCGCGCGATGTGCTGATCAAAGAGGGCGTCGCCGTCCTGACTGACAGTGACGCGATCCGCCAGGATATTCGCCCGCTACAAATCGGCCTTCTGAACCTAATGCCGAACAAGATCCGCAAAGAGGCCCAAATTGCACGATTAATCGGGGCGTCGCCGCTTCAGATTGAGATGACGCTGATCATGGTTGGCGGACACAAATCCAAAAACACGCCGGAAGATCACCTGATCAGTTTTTATCAAGACTGGCAGGACGTAAAACACCGTAAATTTGACGGCTTCATCATCACCGGTGCACCGATTGAGAAACTGCCTTTCGAAGAGGTTGGATACTGGGATGAGCTGACCCAGATTCTTGATTGGACGAAAACCAATGTTCACTCCAGCTTCTTCATCTGTTGGGGCGCTATGGCGGCCGCTTACCACCTACACGGCGTGCCAAAGCACCAATTGGCCGAAAAAGCATTTGGCGTTTATCGCCACAGCAATTTGGACCCAACTTCGCCATATCTTTCAGGCTTCAGCGACGATTTCCAAATCCCGGTTAGCCGCTGGACTGAAGTTCGCCGAAGCGACATTGCCGCCGCGCCATACCTAAACATCCTGATGGAAAGCGATTTCACCGGCCCGTGCCTGTTAAGCGAGCCAAACCAGCGTAATCTCTATTGCTTCAACCATATCGAATATGACTCAACCTCACTCAAAGAAGAGTATGAGCGCGACATCGCAAATGGAAAGCCGATCAAGCCCCCGCACGGCTACTATCCCGGCGATGACACAACCGCGCCGCCCCAAAACCGCTGGCGGTCCCACGCGCACTTATTGTTCGGTAACTGGATCAACCAAGTCTATCAGACGACATCGTTTGAGATTGAGAAGATTGGCGCAGGGTGAACGCTTCCTAGAGCGATCTTTGCCAGCTAAGGAATCAGCATGACCTATTTCGCTTCTGAGCCCGACCATATCACCGAAATTCGCCGCCAGTTGCAGCGTTATGTTGCACAACATGCGCCGCGCGATAAACGCCGCGAATGGGACCGTAACTCGACATGGCCGCGTGACGTCTTCAAAGGCATCGCGGATATGGGCCTGATCGGCCTAACTATCCCCGAAGAGTATGGCGGCATGGGACAGGATATTGTCGGCGCAACGGCGGTCATCGACGAATTGTGCCAAGTCGGTGCTTTCTTAGCGGGCCCTTATATCCACGCTGCCTTCTATGGCGGCATGAACCTCTCCGAAAATGGCTCTGAGGAGCAAAAGCAAACTCTTCTGCCAAAAATCGCCAGCGGCGAGATGTTCCTTTGTTACGGCCTGTCAGAGCCGAATGTTGGCGGTGACCTCGCGAGCGTTGAAACGCGCGCGGAAATGGACGGCGACGAGATTATAATCAATGGCGCTAAACGCTGGTGCACCGGCGCCGACTGGTCGGATTATATCTATTGCCTTGTCCGCTCTGGCCCACCTGAACAGCGTTACAAAAACCTGACTTTCGTGCTTATCCCGACCGATACGCCGGGCATTACGATGCAAGGCATAGAGCATTCAAACCTGCGCTACACGAAGTCTATGGACGTCTATTTCGACAATGTCCGCCTGCCAAAGTCAGCCATCGTTGGCGGCGCTGACAATTGGAACAAAGGCTGGAAAATGCTAGCGGGCCGTGCGCTGGATGTCGAAAAGATCGAAATCACTGCCGTCGCATACGGTGTCGCCCGCGCTGCCGTCGACGAAGCTTGGCAATATGCGCAGGAGCGCGAACAATTTGGCAAACCGATCAGCCAGCACCAGGCCATCCGCCATAAACTCGTCACCGCCCGCACAAAGCTACAGGCGGCCCGGCACATGCTCTATCACGGCGCACATTTGGCCAGCGAAGGCCAGCCGTGCAGCATCGAAACCAGCATGGCAAAACTCTTCGTCGCCGATACCGGGGTAGAGATTGCAATCCTCTGCCAACAAGTCATGGGCGCATACGCCATGTCAGACGCCTATGACATGGAACGCCATGTCCGCGATTTGCTGGGAATGCCGATCGTTGGCGGGTCCAGCGATATGCAACGCAACAACCTTGCGAGCTTAATGCGGCTCTAGTCAGCATACTAGCTGTTGCAATCTCAACCAATCTCCTCCATATGCTGGTTTCGACTTCTAGCCGGACAATCAGGCAATTGGTTCACCTTGGTGGACCGCGCGTTTAGAGAACCCCTTCAAGAAAATCGAATACCGATGCACGGCGCTGTTGCTGTGTGTCAAACTTATGACAGGAGTGTTCCTATGACTAGCGGCACCGTAAAATTTTATAACGACCAAAAAGGCTTCGGCTTTATCGCACCAGAAGATGGCAGCACAGACGTGTTTGTGCACGCAACTGCTCTAGAGCGTTCTGGTCTTCGCATGCTGTCTGAAGGCCAAAAAGTGTCTTTCACAGTCGCAAAAGATCAACGCAGCGGCAAAATGGCTGTTGATACGATCCAAGAAGGCTAGGTCTTTATCGACCAAGTTTAGAAAAAGCCGCTCCATCCGGGGCGGCTTTTTTTATGGGCTAAACCCCAAACACGGCCAGCGCCGCACCGATCGCGGCAACCAAAGTAAACATCAGTGTCAGGCTGACCGCCACAACACGCTTCGTCTTATGCCGCTGGCGTACACCTTTTGGCACTTCACCCTTTTTCGTTGGCGCAAGCGTCCAAGAGTTTGCAAAGAACCCAAACGCCGCAAGCCCTGCGCAGGCCGCAGCCCCAATCGCGCCGCCTAAAAAGGCCAATGCCGCAGCCGCGCACAGCAGCAAGGCTGTCGGCGCAGAAACCTCTTTCAATAGATTGCGCACCTGCCGATCGGCGCGCCCCGCATCCAAACCATCATAGAAACAATTGGGTGCAACAATCGCAGCAACCCAGCCCGCACCGGTTGCCAGTCCCAGCAACACCGCCGCGCCGCCTTGTCCGATTTCCCTGATAAATTCGAGCATGCGCCTCTCCCTGTTTGGATGGGGCGTAATATGATTCGCACGGCTTCGCTTTTATGGCTGCGCAGTCAGCTTAAGCGGTGCCGTCTCATAACCCAGCGCCTCTGCCCGCGCCTTTATCTTTGACATCAGGGCTTCAGATATCTGCTTCTCTCTCGCCAAAATCCAAAGATATTTACCCGATGGTGCACCCACTAAGGCGGCCGAGTAATCCGGCTCCAAATGCAGAATCCAATAATCGCCAGACGCAAACGGCACCCATTCCGGCGCAAACTGTACTTTCAACTTTGAATTGCCCGAACCCTCGACAACACGCGCAACGCCCTTCGCCGTGCGTTCATCACCGCTGCGGCACGTATTGATCACTGTAATCTTACCATCGGCGCGCTGCACATATTCAGCCGTCACCCCTTCGCAATCTTGCTGAAATCCATTCGGGTAACGCGCAATCTCATACCAAAGCCCCGCATATTGGCTCAGATCCACGCTCGCGACTGTTTCCGGTGGACTGGTCTCCGCGCGATAATCAGGTTGAGACATACACCCCGTCAGCGCAAAGAGCAGAAAAATACGTTTCATTGAAAGTGTCCTTTTCATCTAT